>NZ_CAPG01000037.1:0-125201 GCF_000321185.1 Bacillus sp. AP8 | reverse complement strand
GATTAAAGATACATATATCATAATTATAAAAATTTTAAAAAATGATAAAAAAATTACCAAAAAACGATTCTTTTTACCTATTGTTATATTTTGTTAGAATATATTTTTTTATGTAACAAACATTATATTTATTATGAAAATAGTGTAAAATATAGGCTATTTTACTGTTTTTTTAGGCAAAAAACTGTTTAGTTAGAATATTACTGTTTTTTCTTTAAAGATGGTATTGAATATAATATAATAAAATAGGTATTTAGTATGCCGATTTTTTTATAAATTTTCATTATTATGTACTTATCGACATGTTTTGTGGGAATTCGTTATTTTTATACATTTTTTATAATTACATAAATAAGGTTATTTTCTTATTGTAAATAGGTGAATTTATACTATTTACAAATGATTAAATAGTCAAAAAGCAGTTATAGTCATACATATTATTAAAAGCAAAATAGTTGGTATTTCGACAAAACAGCAAAATTTATAGGGGTGAAGAATCATGTCCTTTTTCTCAGGTGCGATTTCGACATTAGAAAGTGCCTTAAATTATTCCTCAACAAAACAAAAAGTGATATCTGACAATATTGCAAATAGTGATACGCCAAACTATAAAGCAAAAGATGTCAACTTTAAGCAAGTGTTCGAAGGAGAATTGCAAAGTTCAATATCTGCTTATAGAACGGACCAAAGACATTATGAATTTAATTCACAGAAAAATGGAACTAGTGTTTATGTGAAAAATAACGTTTCGTATAATCATAATGGTAATAGTGTAGATGTGGATAAAGAAATGAGCGATTTGGCAACGAATCAAATATATTACAACGCAGTAACGGATAGAATCAATAGCAAATTCAAATCACTTGAAAATGTAATTCGAGGAGGTAAGTAAAAATGACTATGTTTCAAAGTATGAATAATACCGCCTCTGCACTTACTGCGCAAAGGTTACGAATGGATGTTATATCATCTAATATGGCAAATGTTGATACGACTAGAGGAAAATATGTAAACGGTGAATGGGTGCCTTATCAAAGAAAGATGGTTGTTATGCAGCCGAAAAATTCAGGATTTACAAGCTTCTTGAACACCGCGATGGGCAAGAGTAGTTCAGCTAGTGAAGGAGTTAAGGTTTCAAAAATTGTACAAGATAAAACGCCATTTGAATTAGTGTATGATCCTGATCATGTTGATGCGAATGATGACGGTTATGTCGCAATGCCTAATGTTGACCCACTTAGAGAAACGGTTGATTATATGAGTGCAACAAGATCTTATGAAGCGAATGTAACAGTATTTAATGCTGAAAAAAGCATGATGATGAAAGCACTTGAAATTGGGAAATAGGTAGGGGAATGAAATATGAATCCAATAAATTTAACTCCTAGTAGCTTAGGAGGAATAAATTATTCGTCTGATAATCGGGTTTCGGCATCACCAGCTGAATCACAAAAAAAATTCAGCACATTTTTAAAAGAGTCGATTGAAAATGTAAATGCTGCTCAAATTCAATCAGATAATTTAACAGAGAAGATGGCAAGGGGAGAAAATGTAGATTTACATAACGTGTTAATAACGGCTCAAAAAGCAAGTATAATGCTACAGACAACTATGGAAGTACGAAACAAAGCTGTAGAAGCATATCAAGAAATTATGAGAATGCAAGTGTAAACATTCATCTTTTCCTAAAAAAACAATTGGAATAATCCAAAAGCCTACATACGAAAACGAAATGTCCGGGGGATCATGATGAATGAAAAATTGGTAAATATCAAGAATAAGACAGTGGATTTTTGGTCTTCTAGGACTAAAAAACAACAGTTTATAATGATTGGGTCGACAGTTTTGACAATTGTTTTAATTGCTGCTACCTCATGGTTTGCGACAAGACCTAATTTAGTTCCGTTATATTCAGATTTATCACCATCTGAAATTGGGACAATTAAAGAAAATTTAGAGGGAAGAAAAATAACCTATGAAATCACAGATGCTGGGAAAACGATTCTTGTACCTAAAGAAAAAGTAGATACATTATTAGTAGAATTAGCAGCCGAGGGGATCCCTGAATCCGGAAATATAGACTATTCATTTTTTAGTAAAAATGCTGGAATCGGTATGACTGATAATGAATTTAACGTTATGAAGTTAGATTCTATGCAAACGGAGTTAGCTAATTTAATAAAAGGAATTGAAGGGGTTAATGATGCGAAGGTAATGATTTCATTACCTGAAAAAGGTGTCTTTGTAAGTCAAAATGATGAACAAGCTTCTGCGTCAATTGTTTTGGATACGAAGCCTGGCTATAAATTTAAAGATGAACAAATAAAAGCACTCTATCACTTAGTATCGAAAAGCTTACCTAATCTTCCAACAGAAAATATCGTAATCATGAATCAGTATTTTGAGTATTTTGATCTAGAAAATGGAGATACATTGAAAAATGGTACATCTATTTCTGATCAATTTGCTATAAAAAAAGAAATCGAACGTGATATACAAAGACAGGTTCAATCGATGCTTGGAACGATAATGGGGAGAGATAAAGTTGCTGTTTCTGTAACTACAGATATCGATTTTTCTCAAGAGAATCGTGAGGAAAAATTAGTAACACCAGTTGATGAAGAGAATATGGAAGGAATTGCAATTAGTGCGCAGAAATTGACTGAAACGTTCACAGGAAATGGAGATGCAGTAGGTGGAGTTCCTGAAGCAGAAGATCCATCAGATTCATTAGGTACTCAATATTTAGAAGGTTCTAATGGTAATGGAGATTATGAAAAAGTAGAAGAAACAATTAATAATGAAGTGAATAGAATTCGTAAAGAAATCGTTGAAAGCCCATATAAGGTTCGCGACCTAGGAATTCAAGTAATGGTCGAACCACCAACAGCTGATGATCCGAATTCATTACCGCAAGAAAGAATGGATGATATTACAAAAATATTAGGAACAATCGTAAGAACTACTATTAACAAGGACTCTGTACCAGAACAATTAACTGATGAAGATATTCAAAGTAAAATTGCGGTTTCAGTTCAGAAGTTTAATGGTAAAGTGGATTTTGCTGATAATGAAAAAATATCTATACCAGTTTGGGTATATATCATTGGTGCAGTATTACTCCTACTATTAATTGTTGTGATAATTCTTCTCATCCGAGCAAGAAAGCGTCGAAATGAAGAAGTAGAGGAAATGGAGTTTAAAGAGTCAATTGATTTTGACGTACCAGATGTCAATGACGAACAAGAAACAGAAGGCACATTAAAAAGAAAACAACTTGAAAAATTAGCTAAAGAAAAACCAGATGAGTTTGCTAAGTTACTCAGAACGTGGTTATCAGAAGACTAGGAGGAAATGGTGTTGTCAAAAAGAGAGAACAAAGGTGGACTTACAGGGAGACAAAAAGCAGCCATCCTACTCATTTCCTTAGGTCCGGATGTATCAGCATCAGTATATAAGCATTTATCTGAAGAAGAGATAGAAAGGCTTACCTTAGAAATCTCAAGTGTCAGAAAAGTAGATGCTGCTGAAAAAGAAGGTATATTAGAAGAATTTCATAACATTGCATTAGCTCAAGACTATATAACACAAGGCGGTATAGGGTATGCGAAGGAAGTATTAGAAAAAGCCCTTGGTGCAGAGCAGGCTTCAATTATTATTAATCGCTTGACATCTTCACTGCAGGTAAGGCCATTTGATTTTGCCCGAAAAGCGGATCCAGCTCAAATTTTGAATTTTATTCAAAATGAACATCCGCAAACGATTGCTTTAATATTGTCATATTTGGAGCCATCTCAAGCAGGTCAAATATTATCTGAATTACCACAGGAGGTACAAGCAGATATTGCACGAAGAATTGCGATAATGGATAGTACATCTCCAGAAATCATTAACGAGGTCGAACAAATACTTGAAAGAAAGCTGTCAGCAACAGTAACGCAAGATTATACATTAACGGGTGGAATAGAAGCAGTGGTTGATGTGTTAAATGGTGTTGACCGATCAACAGAAAGAACAATACTGGATGCATTAGAAATTCAAGATCCTGAGCTAGCAGAAGAAATTAAAAAGAGAATGTTTGTCTTTGAGGATATCGTTACTCTTGATGGTAGAGCTATCCAAAGAGTTATTCGTGACTCAGATAATGAAGATCTTAGATTGGCTCTTAAAGTTGCTAGTGAAGAAGTTAAAACGATTGTCTTTAAAAATATGTCCAAACGAATGGTCGATACATTCATGGAGGAAATGGAATATATGGGTCCAGTACGTTTACGCGATGTAGAAGAAGCACAATCAAGAATTGTAGCAGTTATTAGAAGACTAGAAGAGCTTGGTGAAATCGTGGTAGCACGTGGTGGAGGAGATGATATTATTGTCTAGAATTATTAAGTCTTCATGGACTAATAGCGAGAAAACTAGTAAAAAAACAATACATATCATCCCTTTAAAAAAAATAGATTCTCAGTCTGAAGAAGTGCAAGAGACTGTACCAAGTTATGAAGAAATTGAAGCAATATATCAAAAGGCTCAATCCGAAGCGGAGATTATTATTATTAATGCGCGTAATAATGCAGAAGCAATTATGCAACAGGTAGAAGTAGCTAAAAATCAATGGTTTGAAGTAGAAAGAATTAAGGCTGAAGAGGAAGCAAAGCAAATCGGCTATGATGAAGGATTTAATGTTGGTAAGAAACAAGGCTACGATGAACAACAAGAAAAACTAGAAATGGCAAAACAAGTTGTAGAGCTAGCAAAAAAAGATTATCAACATTATATTCAGTCATCAGAACATACCATTTTAGAGTTGGCTTTACGAGTTTCAGAGAAAATTATCAATCAAGAATTAGAGTCTAATAATGAAGCTTTTGTCCAATTGGTTAAAGGCGCAATTAAAGAAGCAAGAGAATATCAAGAAGTGCAATTAAGAGTCCATCCGACTCAATATGAAACTGTCCTTTCTTATAAAGAAGAGCTGTTAAGTATTTTTCCAAAAGAAACAGAGTTTTTTATCTTTCCAGATGATAACTTAACTCCAACTAGTTGTATGATTGAAACACCAAGTGGAAGAATTGACGCTAGCATAGATAGTCAACTGTATGAAGTCAAAGAAAAATTGTTTGAGTTACTGGAAGGGGAATAATTCATTGAAAGCAGACCAATTATTACCTTTAATTAACGATTTAGACATTTTTAAAAGATATGGACGGGTAAAAAGAGTGGTAGGACTAATGATAGAATCTCAAGGACCTGAAAGCTCTATTGGTGATGTTTGTTATATACATGTCGGGATAAAAAATCAAAAGAAAATGATTCGCGCGGAAGTGGTTGGTTTTAAAGATGAAAATGTTATTTTAATGCCTTATACAGAAGTAAATGAAATATCATCAGGATGTATTGTAGAAGCAACAATGCGCCCTTTAGAAATTAAGGTTGGGTCAGCGTTGATTGGGAGTGTGGTAGACCCTTTAGGTTTTCCTTTAGATGGTTCTAGTTTGCCAAAAGGATTAGCAACAGTTGGAACCGAACGAGTTCCTCCTAATCCTATGCAAAGACCACCTATTGATGAAAGTATTGAAGTTGGTGTAAGACTGATAGATAGTTTATTAACAGTTGGAAAAGGCCAAAGGGTAGGAATTTTTGCAGGAAGTGGAGTAGGGAAGAGTACACTTCTTGGAATGATTGCCCGAAACACGACAGCAGAAATTAACGTGATTGGTCTTATTGGCGAACGAGGGAGAGAAGTGCGGGAATTTATTGAAAGAGATTTAGGTCCAGAAGGGCTAGCACGATCTATAGTTGTTGTCGCGACTTCTGATCAACCTGCGCTGATGAGAATAAAAGGAGCGTATACAGCAACAGCTATTGCTGAATACTTTCGTGATAAAGGCATGAATGTCATGTTGATGATGGATTCGGTCACAAGGGTTGCGATGGCGCAAAGAGAAATTGGATTAGCTGTTGGTGAACCGCCTACAACTAAAGGATATACACCTTCTGTATTTGCGACCTTACCTAAACTTCTAGAAAGAACCGGAACGAATAATTTGGGCACTATAACAGCATTTTACACCGTTCTTGTTGACGGCGATGATATGAATGAACCGATTGCTGATACTGTACGTGGGATTTTAGATGGACATTTCGTAATGGATCGTAGTCTTGCAAATAAAGGGCAGTATCCAGCAGTCAATGTGTTAAAAAGCATCTCTCGATTGATGAATCATATTGTACCAAAAGAACATGTGAAGAGTGCTGAAAAATTTCGTGAAATGCTAGCTAAATACATAGATAATGAAGATCTTATTAATATCGGTGCATATAAGCGTGGTACTTCTAAAGAAATTGATGAAGCCATTCAAAAACATCCTGAAATGATTTCATTTTTAAAGCAAGCTACTGACGAGGCGGTAAGTATGGAAGATGGTGTAGAACGTTTAATTAGTTTAATAGGAAGTGATGAATAGTATGATGAACTATCACTTTAAGTTTGAAAAAATACTAACGATCCGTGAAAAAGAAAAACAAGATATTCATTCGAAATATAATAGAGCCGTAAAAAATTTTGAACAAGTGGCTGAAAAGTTATATAAGCTGTTAAAGAAAAAAGAGACATTACAGAGCTTTCAACAAGAAAAATTAGCAGAAGGACTATCAGTCCTAGATTTAAGACATCATCAATCATTTATGGATAGTTTAGAGAAAATGATTACTCAATGTCAAAAAGATGTTATTCAAGCTCGTGAAAGAATGAATGCATTACAAAATATTTTAATAGAAAAAAATATGGAAGTTAAAAAGTTTGAAAAAATAAAAGAAAAAGATTATGAAAAGCACGTTCAATTAATGAAAGTACATGAAAATAATCAAATGGATGATATTTCAATCCAGTCCTTTTTGAGTAAAGAAAACTAGGTGATTGTATGGGGAAAAAGTTAAAAGATATAGACAATCAAATGGAAGAAAAGCCATACAACAAATTTCAATGGTTTTTATTTGCAATGGTTATTCCAGTGTTTTTTACGGTTTTGATAGCGTTAATTATATCTACAGTTGCAGGAGTAAATGTATTTCAATGGTCTAAAGAAGTTGGGAGTAAAATACCAGTGATCTCTAGCTTCTTTAAAGATGATAATGAGTCAGCTAACAAGGATTTACAGGCTAGAATCATCGATTTAGAAGGTGAACTGAAGGATAATGAGGCTCAAGTTGCTAAGTTAGAAGGAATTATCGAAACTCGTGATAAGGAAAAACAAAAAAATGACATCGAGAAGCAGCGATTAGAAGAACAAATAAAAGAGTTACAAGCTGTTCAAAATGATGATAAACGAACTTTAAAAGATATTATTCGAACATATGAAACAATGTCACCTAAGAAAGCAGCACCTATCCTTGCTTCTTTAAAGGATGAAGAGGCTGTTAAAATACTAGCGAATGTGAAAGCTGATACATTAGCTGCAATTTTGGAAAAAATGGAAACAGCGGATGCGGCTAGATTAACAAAAAAGTTAACAGTAGAAAGTAAAGCGACTAGTACACAGCCTTGATGAATTTAAATGAAACATTAGATGATTTTGTTTTAAGTACAATTATATTGATATGAAATGTTTATTTGAAAGGAGGTGAAAAATTAATGAATGTGATGATGTTAGCAGGAGCTCAATCTGGAACAGGACAAGTGAGAACCAGTGAAGTTGGTAATACAAAATCTAATGCTCTATTTGGGAGTATCTTATCTAATTCAATAACACAATCAAAAGAGCCTGTTGATACTTCTTTGAATTTAAGTGATGAACAAAGTCAAAAAATAGCGAAACTATTGGAATTTTTTAATTTGGATGATATTTCGGACTTAGAAGAGGGACAAAAGTTAGCAGATGAAATGCTTGTTAGTACTGAATCTCTACAGGATCATCCATTGCTGAAACAAATATTAACGGAATTGAGTGATAAACTGAACGGAAATAAGGATTTAACAAGCATTGAGGATATGGTTGCTTCCTTATTAGCTATTTATCAAGTTCCGAATGAGGTGATTGAAAATCCAGACTTTTTGCAAAAATTAGATGTTCTTATTCAAAAAATGAGTCAGGATCCAAATCTAGCTAAATTTCAATTTAATAATTCAGATTCTATTTTACTATTAGGAAAGATCCATTTATTGATGAAAAATCAATTAGATTTAACAGATGAACAACTTCAAAAGTTAGATTCATTAAAGCAATCGATAGAAAAAATAGTCAATAAATTAAATAGCCTTTTATCTACAAGTTCAAAAGAAAAAATATCAATGGAGCAAATTCTTTCTCGACAATTAGGAGCCCAACAGCAATCTTCGCAAAATGCAAGGACAAATTCCTATGCAAGTTCTACAAATACAAACGGGGATCATCAAAATGTTAAGGGGATGAGTACTCTAGGGGAATCATCTGTTTCTAGTAATCCATTTATGAACATGTCTAAGTTGGAGCAATTTGTATTAACTTTGCAAGGGTCTACTTCTAAAGGAGGGGTTAATCAAGAACAATTGATTAAATCCTTCGAAAGTATATTAAGCAAAGCTCAATTGACCAATGCGAATGGTGTACAGAAGTTATTTGTTAAATTAAATCCAGAGCATTTAGGATCTTTGCGGATTGAACTTATTCAGCGCGATGGGGTTATGTTTGCGAAAATTGTTGCATCTAACAGTAAAGCAAAAGAGTTATTAGAGACTCAAATGCAAGGACTTAGACAAGCCTTTGCCAATCAAAATCTAACAGTTGATAAGTTAGAGATATCACAACAATTTCAAAACATGCCACAAGAAAGACAGTTGCAACGAGAATCAGGTCAGCAATCGAATCAACAGCAGCAACAAGAAGCAAAGTTGGAAGAAGATGAAGCAAAAGATTTTCTAGATCAATTTGAACAAGCGATTATTGAAGCGGAAGTGTAGGTGAATTTTTTATGGCAACAACTGGTGCGAGTCTTGATCCAAATTTGTATTTAGCTAATAATCAAACCCAAAAACGAACTTCAAATGGAGATTATTTAGGTAAGGATGCGTTTTTAAAAATATTAATGACTCAGTTACAAAATCAAGATCCAATGAATCCTATGGAAGATAAAGATTTTATTGCACAAATGGCACAGTTTTCTTCATTAGAGCAAATGACTAATATGGCAGCATCCTTTGATCGCTTGGCGTTAGTACAACAGCAGAATCAATTAATCGCATATAGTGAATTTGTTGGTAAGGAGGTAACTTGGCATAGAGTTACAGATAAAGTTGATGATGAAGGAAACAAAGTTATTGAAGAAGGTACGGGTATCATTAAAACCGTTCAATTTAAAGATGGCACAGCTATTTTTATTCTAGAGGATGGTACAAAGCTTGAACCTGGGAATATATCTGAAGTATCCCTTCCAGGTACAAAAGATGAAGTTGATAATAAATGAGATGTTCGATGAAGTATTAAAGTACTAAAGGAGTGATATTTGATGAAAACCAATTTTCATACATTTCACACCGCTCCTATATTACCAAAAGCTACTGGTAGTACGACTAGTAATATTAGTTCGTCTGTTAAAGGGAAATTTGCTTCAGCTTTACAAGAAAGTATTCAACAAACAAATTCATCTTTAGTATTAAGTAAGCATGCGCAAATGCGCCTAATGCAACGAGGGATAGATATTCCATCAGACACTTGGTCAAAGATTGAAAATAAGGTATGTGAAGCAAAGCAAATGGGTGTCAAGGATGCTCTTGTACTAACGGACCAATCAGCTTTAATTGTTAGTGCTAAAAATAATGTAGTAGTGACGGCAATGGATAGGCATGAAGCATCAAAACAAATATTTACCAATATCAATGGAACAATATTAATAGATTAAAGGCTGGACCTTTATAGGAGGCCTTGGAGCGCCGAATGATTGAGGCGTTCCATAATGAAAGGAGATAAATTATGCTACGTTCGATGTACTCTGGAATTAGTGGATTAAGAAACTTTCAAACTAAATTAGATGTAATAGGTAATAATATTGCTAATGTTAATACTTTTGGTTTTAAGAAAGGACGTGTTGTATTTAAGGACATGATTAGTCAAAATATGAGCGGAGCTACAGGGCCAAGAGATGATGGATCTCGTGGAGGCGTCAATCCAAAACAAGTTGGATTAGGTTCTCAATTATCTGCCATTGACACAGTCCATACAGGTGGTAACTTACAATCTACTGGGAGAACGCTAGATTTAGCAATTTCGGGAGATGGATACTTTATTGTTGGGGCTGAAGGTGGAGATAATGCTAGTTATACTCGTGCAGGTAATTTTTATTTAGATAATAATGGTGACTTGGTAACAGCTGATGGATTATATGTATTAACTTCGGATTTTAATAAGATTAATATACCAATAACAGCTAAAGATCTTTCTATAGGTACAGATGGAACTGTAACTTATTTAGAAGAAGACGGAGTAACTTTAAACACTGACCAAAAAATTGGGCTAGCTAAATTTGCAAATACTGGTGGGCTTCAAAAAGTAGGCAATAACTTATATAAGAGTACAACCAATTCAGGAGAAGCAGATGTTTCTGAGGAAGCTAGAGCAAGTCTAGGAACTATCGAATCATCTATGCTGGAAATGTCCAACGTTGATTTATCGGAAGAATTTACAGAGATGATTGTTGCACAACGTGGATTTCAAGCAAATACTCGTATTATTACAACATCTGATGAAATCTTGCAAGAACTAGTTAATTTAAAAAGATAAGATAAGGGAGGGGAGGAGCTGGGAATCCTTTTCTCAGCTCTCCATCTTATGATAGAAGTAACTCGATTAAATGGAAAAAGTTATTGTATTAATGCTTTATATATTGAATTAGTGGAAAGTAATCCGGATACAACAATCACACTGACAAACGGTAAAAAATATATCGTTCGTGAGTCACAGAAAGAAATCTTGCAAGCAATACATACTTATTATAAATCTATTAGGATACTTAGTCGCGAGGAAATGGTGGTGGGATTAGATGAAGAAGAATAAGTTATTAAGCATAATGCTTATTATGTTAGTGTCAATCACTTTAGTGGGAGTCATTGCCTTAGTTATTGTGTTAAAATCTGATGGTAGTTTTGCTTTTAGTAATAGTAATGATAATTCAATTGATCACATTATTAAAGCTTCTGTGGAAGTACCTGAAATTACAACAAATCTTGCTGATGACGGATTCATAAAAATAGCTTTTATGATTCAAACAGATAGTAACTCAGCTAAAAAAGAATTAGAAAAGAGAAATTTTCAAGTAAATAATATTATTATCTCGGAGCTTTCAGAACTTAAAGCTGAACAAATTCAAGGAAAACAAGGACAAGAAAAATTGCAAGGAAAACTAAAATCAAGATTTAACAGCATTATGCAAGACGGAAAAATAGAAAAGGTATATATTACCTCCAGTATTATCCAATAGAGTAATTTGCAGTGCTAACTATATATAAGTGATAAATGGGGGTGACTATGCTTGTCTGGTGAAATTTTATCACAAAATGAAATTGATGCTTTACTGTCAGCTTTATCGACAGGTGAAATGGATGCAGATGAATTAAAGAAAGAAGATACAGAGAAGAGAGTTAAAGTTTATGATTTTAAAAGAGCTTTGCGTTTTTCAAAAGATCAAATTAGAAGTTTAACGCGAATTCATGAAAATTTTGCTCGTTTATTAACGACATTTTTTTCTGCCCAACTTCGAACTTATGTACAAATTTCAGTTGCATCCGTTGATCAAATACCTTATGAAGAATTTATCCGATCTATACCGAAAATGACAATTTTGAACGTATTCGAAGTCCCACCGTTAGATGGTAGAATTGTCATGGAAGTTAACCCTAATATTGCTTATGCGATGATGGATCGTGTGTTGGGAGGTAGGGGAGCTAGTGTAAATAAGGTTGATAGTTTAACGGAAATTGAAACGAAAATTATGTCTAATTTGTTTGAACGAAGCTTTGAAAATTTGCAAGAAGCATGGTCTACTATAGCAGAAATAGAACCAACATTAACGGAATTTGAAGTTAATCCACAATTTTTACAAATGGCATCTCCAAATGAAACGGTTATTGTCATATCTTTTAACACGCAAATTGGTGAAGCATCTGGAATGATGAATATATGCATACCGCATGTCGTTTTAGAACCTATTATTCCTAAGCTTTCTGTCCATTTATGGATGCAAACAATCAAAAAAGAAAGATCACAGCAAGAAATAGTGTTATTAGAACAAAGAGTGAAAAGTGCAAGTATTCCAATGGTAGCCGAATTAGGCTCTACAGAAATATCCATTCAAGATTTTCTATCATTAGATTTAGGCGATGTTATAGAATTGAATACTCATTTGAATCAGCCTTTTACAATAAAAGTAGGAGATATTCCTAAATTTGTTGGTCAACCTGGTAAGGTTGGTAAAAAAATGGCCATTCAAATTTTAGATACTGTTAAGGGGGGAGAAGAGAATGATGATAAGTGAAGATATGTTATCTCAAGATGAAATTGACGCATTATTAAAAGGTACAGATGAAGATGATGACCATGGAGTAGACACCCCTCCTCTTATTGATGATTATTTAAGTATTATGGAACAAGATACTTTAGGGGAAATTGGCAATATTTCTTTTGGAAGTTCAGCAACGGCTTTGTCGACTTTATTAAGTCAAAAAGTCGAAATTACGACACCTACATTATCTTTAGTGGATCGTGAGGATCTTCAACGTGAATTTTCACATCCATATGTAGCTATCCAAGTAACATATACAGATGGCTTCTCTGGAGTGAATTTACTAGTTATTAAACAAACTGATGCAGCTATTATCGCAGATTTAATGCTTGGTGGCGATGGGTTGAATCCTCCAGAATTATTAGGTGATATTCAATTAAGTGCTGTACAGGAAGCAATGAATCAAATGATGGGGTCTGCGGCTACATCAATGTCAACTGTATTTAGAAAAAAGGTAGATATTTCTCCTCCTAGCATTGATTTATTAAATATACAAACAGGAGAAGGAGAAGAAGTCATTCCACCTGATAATTATTTGGTGAAAATATCTTTTCGATTGAAAATTGGAAACTTAATTGATTCAAATATTATGCAACTTCTACCAGTTAAGTTTTCGAAGGAACTAGTTAACGAGCTGATGAATGCATCAACTTCTGACTCAAAAATTGAAGAGAAGAAAACAGTTGATGTAGTTCAAGATCGTTCCGTTCAAACGAATGATTATGAAAGTGGTTTCGGACAAGCTAATATTCCACTACAAGAAAGTTTCATAGAACAGCAGCAACAACAATTACAACAACAGCAACAAATGATGTATCAACAGCAACCAATACCAATGCAAACACAAGCACCAAATAATGGACCACAATATTTTGGTACTCAATTTACGCAGCCAAGTCAGTCTGTTAATGTTCAACCAGCGAATTTTTCAAGCTTTGAACCTTATCATTTACAAGAATCAGAGGCGAAAAATTTAGATATGTTACTTGATATACCTTTACAAGTGACTGTTGAATTAGGAAGAACAGATCGCTCTATAAAAGAAATCTTAGAATTGGCTAGTGGATCTATTATTGAACTAGATAAATTAGCAGGTGAACCAGTTGACATTCTTGTTAATAATCGTTTAATTGCAAAAGGCGAAGTTGTTGTTATTGATGAAAACTTTGGTGTTCGTGTAACCGATATTTTGAGTCAAAGCGATCGATTGAAAAAATTACGTTAATATTTGGAGGTAAGTTTTTAATGGCACATAAGATTTTAATTGTAGACGACGCTGCATTTATGAGAATGATGATAAAGGATATTTTATCGAAAAATGGATTTGATATTGTTGGTGAAGCAGCAGATGGAATGCAAGCCGTTGAAAAATATAAAGAAATACAACCTGATTTAGTTACAATGGACATTACTATGCCAGAAATGGATGGAATAACGGCATTAAAGGAAATTAAAAAAATCAATCCAGCAGCAAAAATTATCATGTGTTCAGCTATGGGTCAACAAGCAATGGTAATTGATGCTATTCAGGCTGGAGCAAGAGACTTTATTGTAAAACCATTTCAGGCAGATCGTGTTTTAGAAGCTATTAACAAAGCATTAAGTTAGTTGAAATTTAGTAAGTGGCTGACTCAAAAGTGATTTTTATCACTTTTGAGAGGCTAACTTTTCAAATATTATTTTTTTGCAGTAAGAAGGTGTAGGTACTATTGACGTTACTATCAAAGCTGTGTAAGGCAAGTTGTTTAACTATATTTCTGATTTTTTCATTGTGTAGTGTTGGTTATGCGGAAAATTCAGATGCAATGGTAAATGAAGTTATTGGAAATAAAAACAAAGAAATTAAGGATACCGAACAACAAAGTAAAGAAGATGAGAAAAAACAAGCAAAACAAGACGAGCAATCATCATTGACTTCAACTGAATCAACCTCATCAACTTTTTCATTTATGGATTTTATTCGTATGATTGCTGCGTTTATTTTTGTTCTAGCTCTTCTATATTTTCTACTGAAGTTTATTAATAAAAAGAGTAGAGCTTATCAGAAAGGAAGCTATATTAAAAACTTAGGTGGAACAAACTTAGGAAACAATAAGTCTATTCAGCTCGTGAAGATTGGTAATTCCGTGTATATTGTTGGTGTTGGGGATGATGTTCAACTACTCGGAGAAATAGAGAATGAAGATGAAATCGCTTCATTAATGGAAAGTTTCAATGGTCAGACTGAAACAACATCAGTTACTGCTAAATTTTCTAAAACACTAAATAAATATGGTGAAAAGCAAAGCGATAATAGTACATTTATGACACATTTTAAAAAGCAGCTTGAGGAAATGTCTAATAGTCGAAAAAAACTGAGCGATGAAGTACAGAAGAAGGTGAAATCTGACAATGAATGAAGTGATGGAGTTTTTTAATAGCAGCGATCCTTCTAATGTCTCGACGTCAGTAAAAATGTTAATAGTCTTTACAGTATTATCATTAGCGCCTAGCATACTAATCCTAATGACTTGTTTTACTAGAATTATAATTGTTTTAGGGTTTGTGAGAACATCGCTAGCAACACAACAGATGCCTCCCACACAAGTATTAATAGGAATAGCATTATTTATGACATTTTTCATAATGGCTCCGACATTTCAAGAGGTGAATGATAAGGCACTAACGCCTTTATTTAAAGAAGAAATAAACTTAGAACAAGCGTATGAAGCAGGTTCCCTTCCTTTTAAAGAGTTTATGAGTAAACATACAAGGCAAAAAGATTTAGAATTATTTCTTTCATATGCTGAGATGGAAAGGCCTGAGAGCATTAAAGACATTCCATTAACTGCACTTGTACCAGCTTTTGCAATTAGTGAAATGAAAACAGCTTTTCAAATTGGATTTATGATTTTTATACCTTTTCTAGTGATTGATATGATTGTGGCGAGTGTATTAATGTCCATGGGGATGATGATGTTGCCGCCTGTTATGATTTCGTTACCTTTTAAAATATTATTATTTGTTTTAGTTGATGGTTGGTATTTAGTTGTAAAATCTTTACTACAAAGTTTTTAGTTGGTGAAAAAATATGAGTCCAGAATTTGTAATTAATGTAGCAGAAAAAGGAGTTTATACGATTATCATTATTAGTGCTCCCTTACTATTGTTGGCGTTGGGTGTCGGTCTACTAGTTAGTATTTTTCAAGCAACAACCCAAATTCAGGAACAAACTTTAGCTTTTGTTCCAAAGATTGTGGCTGTACTAATAGGTTTAATTTTCTTCGGCCCTTGGATGCTATCACGGATGGTGTCGTATGCAACTGAAATATTTTCAAATTTAAATAGGTTTGTTGGTTAATAATATGGAAAATTTAGTTCCATCCTTTGCAGGTTTTCTATTAATTTTAGTACGAGTTACTTCTTTTTTTGTAACGATGCCGATATTTTCGTATAAAACAGTTCCAGCCATGCATCGCATTGGTTTAAGCTTTTTTTTGGCTTGGATTATGTATTATACCATTGATATTCCAACTCTTGACTTCGACTATACATATTTCATTTTAATTCTTAAAGAAGCATTAGTTGGATTAATGATAGGTTTTACAGCTTTTATGATATTAACTGCTATTCAAATAGCAGGAGGATTCATTGATTTTCAGATGGGATTTGCTATTGCAAACGTTATTGACCCTCAAACAGGTGTTCAAAGTCCTTTGGTTGGTCAATATTTATATACATTTGCTTTATTGTTTTTGTTAGCTACAAATGGTCATCATTTATTATTGGATGGAATCTTTAATAGCTATCAATTTATACCGATCGATCAGTTGTTTGTGAATTTTGGAAAAGAAGGTTTGTTAGAATTTATTATAAAAAGTTTTAATCAAGCTTTTGTTATAGCTTTTCAAATGTCCGTTCCAGTTGTTGGAAGTTTATTTATTGTTGACGTAGCTTTAGGGATACTTGCTCGTACCGTTCCACAACTAAATATTTTCGTGGTAGGGATTCCAATAAAAATAGCTGTTAGCTTTGTTGTGCTCCTCATTGTCATGGCAGTTATGATGACAGTAGTTGGTCATTTGTTTGAATATACGCTTGTAACAATGAGAGGGCTAATGGAATGGATGGGAGGAGCATAGATGGAATGGCTTTCGCTTGATTTACAATTTTTTTCGGGTGAAAAGACAGAAAAAGCAACTCCTAAAAAAAGACAAGATGCCAGAAAAAAAGGGCAAGTAGCAAAAAGTCAGGATATTAATACAGCTTTTGTCTTGTTTGCTAGCTTTGGAGTATTAACACTTTTAGGTGGCTATTTAAAAAACATTGCTTTGGAAATTTATACAATGACATTTGAACAATATATGCTTTTACCATTATCTGAAAAAAATATACATATAATTTTTATTACAATGGCTGAGAAAGCAGCAACCTTTCTTTTGCCTATTATGCTTGCCACAATGGTTGGTGGAGTTATTGCGAATTATATGCAAGTTGGTGTTTTGTTTTCCACAGAAACAATTCAGTTTAAATTAAATAAGATCAATCCAATTTCTGGTTTCAAGAGAATTTTTTCATTGAGAGCAATTGTTGAATTGTTTAAGTCAATTTTAAAAATATCTTTAGTAGGTTTTGTAGCGTTTTTGGTTATATGGTCTAGATTGGACGAAATCCTAATTCTCTCGCAGAAATCAGTAGGTGCAGCTTTAGCAACATTGGCTGATATTACAGTTAAAGTAGGCTTCTTTTCTTCTTTGGTATTATTTATTATTGCAATACTTGATTATTTTTATCAAAAATATGATTTTGAAAAAAGTATTCGAATGTCGAAACAGGATATTAAAGATGAGTATAAAAACACTGAAGGAGACCCGCTTATTAAATCGAAAATTAAGCAAAGACAGCGTGAGATGGCTATGCAAAGAATGATGGCTGAAGTTCCTCATGCCGATGTAGTCATAACGAACCCTACCCATTTTGCCATAGCTATTAAATATGATGAAAGTAAAAGTGATGCACCATATGTTGTTGCAAAGGGTGTCGATTTTATTGCCCAGAAAATAAAATATGTTGCGAAAGAAAATAATGTGATAACAGTAGAAAATCGCCCATTAGCTAGAGCGTTATATGACCAAACAGAAATTGGACAAGTAATCCCAGAAGAGTTTTTTAAAGCGGTGGCTGAGATTCTTGCCTTTGTTTATAAAACTAAAGGAAAAATTTAAAGCTAGTTTTACTAATTACTAGGTTGTTAGGAGAGAATTTTATGTCAGCAAGAGATTTGTCTGTTTTAATAAGTGTCATAATGATTGTAGCCATGTTAATTATTCCGTTACCTACATGGTTATTAAGTATTCTCATTCTATGTAATATTTCTCTTGCGCTTACTGTACTACTAACTACGATGAACATGAAAGAGCCATTAGAGTTTTCTATTTTTCCTTCGTTATTATTACTATTAACGTTATTTCGTTTGGGACTAAATGTGTCTACAACACGTTCTATTTTAACTCATGGAGAAGCAGGTGGAGTTGTAGAAACATTTGGTACATTTGTAGTAGGTGGGAATGTCCTTGTCGGCATGGTAGTGTTTCTGATTTTGGTAATCATTCAATTTATTGTTATTACTAAAGGTTCTGAACGTGTTTCCGAGGTAGCTGCTCGATTTACACTAGATGCAATGCCTGGGAAACAGATGAGTATAGATGCAGATATGAATGCAGGTTTAATTTCTGAAAAAGAAGCAAGAGAACGTCGTGAAAAGATTGGAAGAGAAGCGGATTTTTATGGATCAATGGATGGTGCCAGTAAGTTTGTAAAAGGAGATGCTATTGCTGGGATTATTATTGTATTAATCAACTTAATTTTTGGGATCATTATTGGTGTAACGCAGCTGGATTTAAGTTTTGGAGAAGCTGCAACACATTTTACACTTTTAACAGTTGGTGATGGGATCGTAACACAAGTACCAGCTCTTTTAATTTCAACAGCAACTGGTATTACAGTAACAAGAGCAGCATCAAACGGAAATCTTGGATCAGATATCACGTCACAATTATTTGCTTATCCCAAAATGATGTATGTTACTGGCGGAACAATTGCTTTATTAGGCTTATTAACACCAATTAGTAATATTTATACTTTACCAATCGCTGCACTATTAATTGGTGGTGGTTATATGATTAGTCGTACACCAGTTCAAGATGAAGAAGAGCTTCAAACTATTGAGGAAGAATTGCAGACAGATGAAATGAAGAGTCCTGATAGTGTTGTGAATTTATTAAGTGTAGATCCAATTGAGTTTGAGTTTGGATATGGATTAATACCACTCGCTGACACGAACCAAGGTGGAGACTTATTAGATCGGGTTGTGATGATTCGTAGACAATTAGCAATTGAAATGGGTTTGGTTATACCTGTAGTGAGAATTCGAGATAATATTCAATTAAACCCAAATGAATATCGCTTGAAAATTAAAGGGAATGAGTTAGCTAGAGGTGAGCTTCTATTAGATCATTATTTAGCAATGAGTCCAGGTACTGATGATGATCAAATTGAAGGAATAGACACGATTGAACCATCTTTTGGGCTTCCAGCAAAGTGGATTACTGAAGAGATGAAAGAACAAGCAGAAATGTTAGGATATACTGTAGTCGATCCTCCAAGTGTTGTATCAACTCATATAACAGAAGTGATTAAAGCGAATGCGCATATACTGATCGGTAGACAGGAAACAAAACAACTAATTGATCATTTAAATGAAACATCTCCGATTTTAGTAGAAGAAGTAACACCAAATCCATTGTCTGTTGGAGAAATTCAAAAAGTATTAGCTAAATTATTAAAAGAAAAAATTTCTATTCGGAATTTACCGGTAATTTTCGAAACTTTGGCGGATTATGGAAAGTTGTCTTCTGATACAGATCTTTTAACTGAATATGTTCGTCAGAATTTAGCTAGACAAATTACTCAGCAATATTTAAATGGAGAAAGTTCATTAAAGGTGATAACGGTTTCTGGAAAAGTAGAAAAAATGATAGCTGATAGTGTACAACAAACAGAACATGGTAATTTTTTATCGATGGATCCAAACGATACACAAGAAATACTGACATCATTAGCTACTAAATTAGAAGAGGTAGCTGTTATGGAGCAAGCACCTGTTGTCTTATGCTCTCCGGCGGTTAGAATGTATGTCAGACAATTAACAGAAAGGTATTTTCCTCAAGTACCAATTTTGTCATATAACGAATTAGAAGCAGAAGTAGAAATTCAAAGTGTAGGTGTGGTGAACGTTAGCTAATGAAAATAAAAAAATATCAAGCAGCAACAATGAATGAAGCGATGAAGCAAGTTCGAGCGGAACTAGGAAACGATGCTGTTATTTTAAATTCGAAAGTATTTTACACTGGTGGGTTTCTAGGCTTTTTTAAAAAACGTAATATCGAAGTAATAGCTGCCATAGATCCGCAAACAGGAATGGAACAAATGCCTATTAAAAAGGAGAAACCTAAAACGACAGCTTTTCAAAATAATAGGAATATAGAGTCATTAAATCCTTCAAAATTCACAAAAGAAGAGGATCAAACACAGCGGGAAGTTTTAAAAGAAATTACAGAATTAAAAAAATTATTAGAGGTTTAAATATCAATAATCAGGCCAATTTAAGTGAAGTTGAGCAGAAAGTCGTTCAGCTTCTCGAACAGCAGGAAATTTCAAAAGGTATTATTTCAGATCTTGAAGCTGTTTTTGCTGAACGTGCAGAGCAAAAGTCTTATGACGAATGTGTGAAGATAACGAAGGATTTTTTACTTTCTAAATTAAAAGTAGAATCAACATCATTGTTTCAGAAAAAATTTGTGAATGTAGTAGGACCAACAGGAGTGGGCAAGACAACCACCTTGGCTAAATTAGCTGCTGAAAATGCATTAAAGTATCAGAAAAAAATAGCTTTTATTACTACTGATACTTATCGTATAGCAGCGATTGATCAATTGAAAACATATGCCAAAATATTAAATGTTCCTATCGAAGTTGCTTATAATGTAGAAGATTTTAAGCAAGCTGCTACTCGGTTTGCTCATTATGATTTAGTGTTTATTGATACTGCAGGACGAAATTTTCGAAATAAAGAGTATGTTGAAGAACTTCAAAAGATTATTTCCTTTGACGCTGATATGGAAACCTATCTCGTATTATCTTTAACTAGTAAACAACGAGATATGGAAGATATATATGAACAGTTTTCATTAATTCCTATTTCCCATTTCATTTTCACAAAAATGGATGAAACATCGAGTTATGGTGCGATGTACAACATGATGGAACGTTATAAAGTCCAAACTGCCTTTATCACAAATGGCCAAAATGTACCGGATGATATGATAAAAGCTACACCTGGTAGGATCATTCAAGCGATTCTTGGAGAAAATAGTTATGAATGATCAAGCTGAACAACTAAGGATTCAATTAAAAAAAGAGCGAATAAATCATCAAGCAAAAACTATAGCGATTATAAGTGGAAAGGGTGGAGTGGGTAAGTCTAATTTTTCTTTAAACTTTGCTATTTCTTTAGCTCAAAAAGGAAAGAAAGTATTACTTTTTGATATGGACATCGGTATGGGGAATATCGACATTTTATTAGGAAATACAGCTACTTATTCTATTGTAGATTTTTTTCAGAAGAATACTACTTTGGAGACTATTATTACCAAAGGTCCAGAAAATATATCTTACATAAGTGGTGGTACTGGATTAACTAATCTTTTTTCGATGAGTACTCTGCAGTTTGATCGGTTTATGAGTGAATTGTCTAATCTTGTTTTAGACTATGATTATATTATTTTTGATTTAGGAGCTGGAATATCTCCAGAGTCTACAAAGTTTATCATGTGTGTAGATGAGATTATTACTATTACAACACCGGAACCAACGTCTATAATGGACGCCTATTCCATCATAAAATATTTGCATTTTCAGAATGGTGGACTTCCGATTATTCTTGTTTGTAATAGGGTAAATACGAATAAACAGGGAAATGAAACTATATCTCGTTTACAAACTACTTTGAGAAAATTTATTAAGAAAGAAATTGTCCCTTTAGGCTTTCTACCTGATAGTAAAGCAGTTTTCAAAGCAGTAGTAACACAATCACCTTTTATGGTGAATAGTCCTAAGGCAGATATAAGTATTGCTATGCATCAATTAACAGCCAATTATTTAAGCAACACTTTTCTTCAACAGTCTTTTGCAAAGAAAAATCATTTTATTAATAAATTGAAACATTTTTTCATTAAAGGATAGGGGGCTAATCCTATGGAAAAAATTAAAGTTCTTATTGTAGAAGATTCAGCATTTATGAGAAAACTCATAACAAGTTTTATTGAAGAAGATCATCGAATTGAAGTTCTGGGTATTGCGAGAAATGGTAAGGATGCAATTGACAAAATTAAAGTATGGAAGCCTGACGTAGTTACAATGGATATTGAAATGCCAATATTAAATGGGCTAGAAGCGTTACAAATAATTATGAAGGAATGTCCGGTTCCAGTTATTATGCTTTCGAGTTCGACAAAACAAGGCGCAGAAAATACCTTTTTTGCTATGCAAAAAGGCGCGTTTGATTTTGTTGCTAAACCATCAGGGACTATTTCTCTAGATCTTCACAAAATTAAAGAAGAATTAATTGAGAAAATAGTAGCTGCAGGTAAAACAGATATTAAATTATTGCAAAAATCTACATTAATTAACAAAGCAACACTGTTAAATAACACAATTTATAGTAAAATGGAACCAACAAAGAAAAATATGGAATACAAAAATGAGTCTTTATCACCTGTGCAAGCTTTAAAAAAATCAAAAAAAATTGTTGCAATTGGTACTTCTACTGGTGGGCCAAGGGCTTTGCAGTCTGTGCTTACAAATATACCTGGTACTTTTGGTTTGCCAATATTAATTGTTCAGCATATGCCTGCTGGCTTCACTAAATCATTGGCTAATCGCTTAGATCATTTATGTGAAATTTCTGTAAAAGAAGCTGAAGATGGTGAAATTATCCAAAATGGAACAGCTTATATTGCTCCAGGTGGTTTTCATTTGAAAGTGTTAAGAAGTGGAAACCAGTTAGCGATTCATTTAGATCACAGTGACGTAAGAAACGGTCATCGTCCATCTGTTGATGTAATGTTTGAATCCATAAGCAAATTAAGTGACTATTCTACAATTGCTGTCATTATGACAGGAATGGGGAATGATGGTTCAAAAGGTCTGATTGCTTTAAAGAGTAAGCAAAAAGTAGTGTGTATTGCTGAATCAGAAGCGAGTTCAATTGTTTTTGGCATGCCAAAGGCCGCTATTGCTACAAATTTGGTTGACGTTGTGGAAGATGTTGAAAATATCGCACATGCAATTAATAAATATTGCTAAACATTGAGGGGTGCTGCTATATGGATATGAATCAATATTTAGAAGTGTTCATTGAAGAGAGTAAGGAACACTTACAAACCTGTAACGAACAGTTATTAGAGTTGGAGAAAAACCCTGAGGATTTGAAAATCGTTAATGAGATTTTCAGATCTGCTCATACGCTTAAAGGAATGTCAGCTACTATGGGCTATGAGGATTTAGCAAATCTTACTCATAAAATGGAAAATGTTCTTGATGCAATTAGAAATCATAAACTTTCAGTTTCTTCAGAAGTATTAGATGTTGTATTCGATGCAACGGATCATTTGGAAGAGATGGTAATGAATATTGCTTCTGGTGGAGATGGAAAAAGAGACGTGTCTGAAGTTGTAAATAAATTACTTGCAATTGAAAAGGGAGAATCTCCAATAGTAAAAACCGCAGCTGAAGAAGTTTCAGCGTCTGTTGCGAAAGAAAATGAAGCTCAAAGCTTTAAAAGTACATATGATGAATTTGACATTACGGTACTTGAACAATCGCAGGAACAAGGTTTTTCAAGCTATGAAATAACAGTTTACATAAGAGAAGATTGTGTGTTAAAAGCCGCTAGAGTGTTCATGGTTTTTGAAGTATTAGAGAAGCTAGGTGAAGTGATTAAATCTTATCCACCTGCGGAACAGTTAGAAGAAGAAAAGTTTGATTCAGAATTCACATTAACTTTTATTACTAAAGAATCAGTCGATGTGATTCAACAACATATTATGAAAATATCAGAAATACAAAATGTCATCATGAATCCAATTTCATTAGAAGCTATAAAAAATGCAGACCAAAATTCAGAAGATAATCAGGAAGTTATTCTTGAGGAAGAGATTGATCAAAAGCCAGCTGAGCAAGAAACTAAAAAAGAAGTGTCTTCAACTTCAAAGCAGGGAGCTAAAACGGCTAATCTAAATAAAACGATTCGTGTTAACATTGAACGGCTTGATATTTTAATGAATTTGTTTGAAGAATTAGTCATTGATCGTGGTAGATTAGAGCAAATTTCAAAGGATTTAGACAATCAAGAACTACATGAAACAGTGGAAAGGATGTCTAGAATTTCTGGTGATTTGCAAAATATTATTCTAAACATGCGGATGGTACCAGTTGAAACTGTATTTAATCGTTTTCCAAGAATGGTAAGACAATTGGCTAGAGATCTTAATAAAAAAATCAACTTACAGATTATTGGTGCTGAAACTGAATTAGATCGTACAGTAATCGATGAAATAGGTGATCCACTTGTGCATCTTCTTAGAAATGCCCTGGATCATGGCATAGAGACTCCGGAAGTTCGTTTGAAAAACGAGAAAAAAGAAGAGGGTACGGTTATATTAAAAGCGTACCATAGTGGAAATCACGTCTTTATTGAAATTGAAGATGATGGTGCTGGCATTAGTCGTCAAAAAGTATTAAAGAAGGCAATTGAAAAAGGAATTGTTACAGAAGTAGCAGCGGCAACTCTAAGTGATCGTCAAGTGTATGAACTAATATTAGCATCTGGTTTTTCTACTGCAGATAAAATTTCAGACGTATCAGGGCGTGGAGTTGGTCTTGATGTAGTTAAAAATACAATTGAATCATTAGGTGGGTCAATATCAATTGATTCAAAAGAAGGACAAGGGAGCATTTTTTCAATCCAATTACCTTTAACACTATCTATTATTTCCGTTATGCTAGTTGAAATTCAACAAGAGAAATTTGCTATACCACTTTCTTCTATTATAGAAACAGCAATCGTTAAGAAAGCAGATGTGTTAAATGCTCATAATCAAAGAGTGATTGATTTCAGAGGAAAAGTTGTACCTTTATTAGATTTAAGCACAATTTTTGATGTTCCAGTTACTCACCAAGAGGAAGAATACCTATCTGTTGTTATTGTAAGAAAAGGTGATAAAATGGCTGGCCTAATAGTAGATTCGTTTATTGGTCAGCAAGAAATTGTTCTTAAATCGTTAGGGAATTATTTGACTTCTGTATTTGCAATTTCAGGTGCGACCATTTTAGGTGATGGACAGGTAGCCTTAATTATTGATTGTAATGCGTTAATTAAATAATGTGCTATTCAAAATTAATAGTACATCTCATGTGAGGGGAGAGTTAAAATGACTCAATCAATTGGAGTATCCGATATGAAAGTAATTGTATTTCAATTAAAAGAAAAAGAATATGCAATTTCAGTCAATCATGTGCGAGCAATAGAGAAAATTGAACATATTACACGAGTGCCGAATACAGTCAATTTTATTAAAGGAGTAATAAATTTAAGAGGTGTTGTAACGCCTATTATTGATTTACGAACCCGTTTTGAATTAGAAGAAATTGAATATGCAGAACAAACAAGAATCATAATTGTAACAATTGAAGATTTAGAAGTAGGATTAATTGTGGATGCAGCTAATGATGTAATTGATATAAAGAGTGAAGATATCGAACCTCAGCCAGAAGTTGTAGGAACAGAGGAAGCTGAGTTTATAACTGGCGTTGCTAAAGTGGACAAAAGGCTTCTAATATTAATTGATCTAGAAAAAGTATTAAATCCCGAAGGACTATCTGAGCGACGTGGAGATGATTTGTAATTATGTCTTTTATTAAGGATATTCGAACAATACATCTTGATATTCTTAAGGAAATAGGAAATATAGGTGCTGGTCATGCCGCTACAGCTTTATCAACATTATTAAATAAAAAAATAGAAATGAATGTACCCAATGTTAGAATCGTTTCATTTGATGAAATGATAGAACTAACTGGTGGTGCAGATAATGTTGTAGCTTGTGTGTTTTTAAGAATTGAAGGCGATGCTCCTGGCAGTATGTTCTTTGTATTATCGCTTGAACAAGCAACAGATTACATAATCCAAATGACTGGAGATACAGATTTTTGCTTTGATAGACCACCTTTGTCGGAGCTTGCACTTTCAGCACTTCAAGAGGTTGGCAATATTTTATCGGGATCTTATCTATCTTCCTTATCCGATTTCACAAAGTTGAATTTATATCCGTCTGTTCCAGCATTATCTATTGAAATGGCTGGTGCAGTAATAAGTTTCGGATTATTAGAATTATCTCAAGTTAGTGATTATGCCATCGTAATAGAGACAGAATTAAGTGAGAATGATTATGATATTAACAGTGTAACTGGACACTTCTTTTTATTACCTGACCCGCAATCTTTTCAAACGATTTTTTCTGCTTTGGGGATTCCAATAGATGCTTGATAGCATAAAAATTGTTAAGGTCGGAATTGCGGATATGAATATTGTTCGTACTCCAAGTGTTATAAGAACAGCTGGGTTAGGATCTTGTGTTGGGGTTGTTTTGTATGATTTACGTAAAGAAATTGCAGGAATGGTACACGTTATGCTTCCAGATTCAGTTCTTGCAAAAGAGGGACAATTAAATACAGCAAAATATGCAGATACAGGTATAAAGGTCTTAGCGGATCAACTAGTAAAAGAAGGAGTTATGCCATGCTCTTTAAAAGCTAAAATAGCTGGTGGGGCACAAATGTTCCAGTTTTCAACGGGTAGTGATTTAATGAGGATTGGTCCCCGTAATGTAGAGGCTGTGAAAAGAGTTTTGAACCAACTTGGTATTGAACTCGTTGCTGAAGATTGCGGAGGAAATAATGGTAGAACGATTGAATTTAATCCGAAGACAGGTCTTTTATTAATTAGAACAGTTAATAAAGGAGTGAAAGAAATATAATGGTAGGTTCATATAAAATCAACATTATATTTGGATTAATTGGATTTATTTTATTTTTTACTACATCTTTATCGACAAGAAACATAATAGAAAATTTACTACAATCGTTATTTGCATTTATAATCTTTTATATTTTCACTTATATTTTTTGATGGTTATTTTCCTTAGCTATAAAAGATGAGAATGTAGATAATGATTCTATTATATATAAGAAATTTCATCAAGATGAAGAAGAGAACGAGATTAAACAACCTAGTAATGACATATTGCAAGAAGAAAAAATTGAGACTGTTACCACTTATGTGAAAGAACTGTTAAAAGATTAGCAGTCAATAATGTTACATAGATTGTTGGCTTTTTTTGAAATTTCATGAAAATGTTATGTCATATTGATAATAGAATCACGACCTTTAGTATTACTTTGAAATTCTTAGTGAAAATTCAACTTGGGTGGTAAGGAGGACGAATATGTCTCAAGTAACGTATGAGGAAGAAATGCAGCAGTGGCAACAATGGATTGAAACGAAAGATTCACAAGCAGGAGATTTTTTAGCGAAAAAATATATGCCTCTCGTTTCTTATCATGTACAGCGTATTGCAGTTGGCTTACCTAAGAATGTAAGTAGAGATGATTTGCGGAGTTTAGGGATGATGGGTCTTTTTAATGCGATAGAGAGATTTGATCCTAATAGAGATTTAAAGTTTGATACATATGCTTCTTTTCGAATTAGAGGAACGATATTAGATGGGTTAAGAAAAGAAGATTGGCTACCAAGAAGCGCAAGAGAAAAAACAAAGAAAATTGAAAATGTTATTGAAAAATTAGAACAAATCAAAATGAGAAATGTAACACCAGAAGAAATAGCTTTGGAATTAAATATTTCGCCGAATGAAGTTGTTGCTACTTTGAATGAGAATTTTTTTGCAACTATCATTTCTGTTGATGAAAATCCTATCGAGCATGAAGATAAAGAAGGCGCAGGGTTTTATTTTAAGGATGATAAATCTATATCCCCTGAGGAAAGTCTTATTCGTGAAGAGTTATATGAAGAGTTAGCAAAAGTAATTTCTACTTTAAACGAGAACGAACAGCTTGTGCTTCAGCTTTTTTATAAAGAGGAATTAACTCTGACAGAAATAGGACAAATTATGTGTTTGTCAACTTCAAGAATCTCGCAAATTCATTCGAAGGCAATATTTAAATTGAGAAATACATTAACAAAAATTATTTAGTTCATATAAAAAAGGTTAGATTGATTTATTCAACTGTCTGGATTCTTTTACTATAGTTCCTTATATAGTAGAAATGTTCACTTTGAATATGAAGATCATAATGATTCGCTTTTAATCAATGGTAAAATTTATTTTTAGGATTTTGATATCATTCATAAGAAAAGTATAATAGGCGTTTGCGTCTTTATTATATGAGGGGGCAAATCGAATGAACTCATTCTTTGAAGTTTTTGTTTCAAAAGATCAGCTTGAAGCTACAGTTTCACTAAGAGATGATATTCCAACAGATTTTCAGATTAGTAAAGAAGATTTTCTGGATTTTTTACGCGAGAGAAAAATCGTTTTTGGATTGAAAGCAGAGGCTATAGAATGCATTATTAGTCACCCTTTAGAAATGGATTATCCCATCGTAGTTGCGGAAGGGATTCTTCCGCAAAATGGGACTAGTGGATATTTGATTAATAAAGCTGTTGTAGAAAAAGAACCAGAGTCAGATGTGGGAAACAAAGCTTTTAACCTAAAAAATGTTATGAAAATTAATTCTGTCAAGAGTGGTCAACTTCTTGCTGAAATAGTCCAACCAACAATTGGAATTCCAGGTAAAAGTGTATACGGTATACCAATCCCAGCTAAAAATGGTCGACCATTAACTTTACGACCAGGAAAAAATGTCATCTATCATTTAAATAATGTTTTCGCTACCATTGATGGACAAATATCAATAAAACCCAATACGATTAATGTGTTTCCTGTTTTTGAAGTAGACGGTGATTTGGACTTGAAAACAGGTAATATTGATTTTATAGGTAATGTTATTATTCATGGCAATGTTCCATCAGGATATACAATTAAAGCTGGTGGAGATATTAGAGTAGATGGACTTGTTGAAGGTGCTGAATTGATTGCTGGTGGTTCAATCGCTATTTCTGGAGGTATAGCAGGAGCAAATCGTGGTTATGTAGAAGCGGGCGTTGGCATACAATCAAGCTATTTGAATCAAGCTAATTGTAAGGCTGGCCAAGAGATAGTGGTGGATTCTTCCATTTTGCACAGTCAAATTGAATGTAGTGGGAGTGTAATATGTCGAAAAGGTCATATTATAGGAGGAAAAATAACAGCATTCAAACATGTAGAAGCTGCTGATATTGGAAATTATCATTATATGCAAACTTTGCTTTTTATTGGTCAACCGAATAATCATATGGATGAAGAAAATAAGATAATAAAGCAAATGAACGAAATAGAAGAATCTTTACATAAATTAAAAACATTATCTACGCGATTGAATAACAGGTTAATTGCTAATGGTACACTAACAAGTCAAGAAAGTTTATTATTGGATAAACAGAATATAACTGTTAATTCTCTTAATGAAAAGTTAGCTGAATTACAAGAGCAATTGAATGATATTAGAGAAGAAAGTTCAAAAAATGAAATTCCTTATTTAAAAGCAACGGGTGAAATATTTCCGAATACCCAAATATACTTTGGAAAATATTCGAAACCTATTCAAAATAATATGCGTTCTGTGAAAATATATATGGATCACGGTGAGATTGTTTCTATTCCTTTATAAGGGATAAGGGGGATACTAATGAGTTTAAAGGCAATTGAAATGCAAGTTGCTCTTCCAAGGACGCAAGATGCTGGGAAAATGCAAGAACAAATCCAACAAAGAAGCCAAATTGCTCATGATTTAGCAGCACATGAAATGCAAAAGGAAGTTGAAAAACAAGAAAAGTCAGTAATGAAATATGAACAAAAGGATAAGCTGCACCTTAAGGAAGATGAGGAATCTCCATACGAAGGAAACTCACAAGGTAAGGATATGAATGGAAACAATCATAAAGAGAATAAACAAGAAGAAAAGATAGTAAAAGTGGTACATCCTTATAAAGGAAACACAATTGACTTTTCTGGATAGAGGTACATATGATAACAGCTATTATTATCATCAGTTTAATTTTACATTGCATCAGTATTATTACCATAATTACATTATATTTAAGACAAAATAGGTTTGTAGAAACCGAAAAAAAGATTGAGAAGCTACAAATGGAGCTTGATGATACATTACATGCGTATATACTTGAAATGAAGGAAGAAAATGAGAAAATTCTATCTGCTTTTACATATTTAAAAGACCGGGATAAAGTGCTTCAGCCTAGTAAACAAGAAAGAGAAAAGCCTTCCATTCAGGATGTAACAGATGGCAAACACTATGTTGAAAATTCCAATCAAGAAAATAAAAAAATTGTTGTAAAGCCTTCTAAAAAATGGGCTACTTCAGCGTATAAAGCAAATACAATGCAGGAAGAAAAAAGAGAAAGTAGCTTAATTGCAACTGCTGAGGGAGTTCAAGATCGCATAGAAATGAGTAATAGAAATCAAGAGTTGAAAGTTAACAGCGACCAATTCGCTGATAAATCATTTAAAAACACATTTCAAGAACAATTAACGTTGCATAATCGACAAAAAGAAGAAAAAGTTGAAGATCAGGTATTACAATTGAAAAAGGATGGCTATAATGTAGAGGAAATTGCTAAAAAGTTAAAAAAGGGAAAAACGGAAATTGAACTTTTACTAAAATTTCATTCATAAAATCTCTTGATTATCATAGAAGGCTATGCTATATTATTTCATGGTGTTAATACACACGTTCAAGGATTCATTCGATAGGTGCTGGAAACAGTTTTTGAATGAAGATGAGTTGAACGGAGGAAAATAAAACCTAGGAGGAAACAAACATGTCAGTAATTTCAATGAAACAATTGCTTGAAGCTGGTGTACATTTCGGACACCAAACTCGTCGTTGGAACCCAAAAATGAAGAAATATATCTTCATGGAGCGTAATGGTATTTATATCATTGACCTACAAAAAACAGTAAGAAAAATCGAAGAAGCTTATAACTTCGTTAAAGAAGTAGCTGCTAACGGTGGTACTGTTCTTTTCGTTGGTACTAAAAAACAAGCTCAAGATTCAGTTAAAGAAGAAGCAATCCGCGCTGGTCAATACTATGTAAACCAACGTTGGTTAGGTGGTACTTTAACAAACTTTGAAACAATCCAAAAGCGTATTGCACGTCTTAAAGATATCGAAAAAATGGAAGAAAACGGAACTTTCGAAGTTCTTCCTAAAAAAGAAGTTATCCAACTTAAAAAAGAGCAAGAACGTTTAGAAAAATTCCTAGGCGGAATTAAAGACATGAAGGGTCTTCCTGATGCAATTTTCGTAATCGACCCTCGTAAAGAGCGTATTGCTGTTGCAGAAGCACATAAATTAAACATCCCATTAGTAGGTATCGTTGATACTAACTGTGATCCAGATGAAATTGATTATGTAATTCCTGCTAACGATGATGCGATTCGTGCTGTTAAATTATTAACTGCTAAAATTGCTGATGCAATTCTTGAAGTTAAACAAGGTGAAGACCTTTCTGAAGCACCTGTTGCTGAGGAACAAGCTTAAGTATAGCTAACAAAAAGGTGATAAGAGGATAATGCCTTTTATCACCTTTTTTTAAGGAAAGTAACTTAAGCAAAATATATGATTACATCATATATTGGTAAAATGAAAAGGAATGAATCCTCTACATTATTGTAGATATGACTTCCAAAAATCCAACTGTACATGAACCTATTTTAAGGCTTAGACGTACATAATTATAAAGGAGGCCCTCCATAATGGCTATTACTGCTCAAATGGTAAAAGAACTTCGTGAAAAAACTGGTGCTGGAATGATGGACTGCAAAAAAGCACTAACTGAAACTGATGGTAACATGGAAGCTGCAATCGACTACCTTCGTGAAAAAGGTATCGCTAAAGCTGCTAAAAAAGGTGACCGTATCGCTGCTGAAGGTTTAACTTATATTCAAGTTGAAGGAAATGAAGCAGTTATCTTAGAAGTAAACTCTGAAACTGACTTCGTTGCTAAAAACGAAGGGTTCCAAGTTTTGGTAAAAGAACTTGCTGCTCATCTTCTAGCTAAAAAACCTGCATCTGTAGAAGAAGCTCTAGCTCAAACTATGGATAATGGTGCAACTGTTGAAGCACACATCAATGAAGCAATCGCTAAAATTGGTGAAAAATTAACTTTACGTCGCTTTGCAATTGCTACTAAATCAGATGCTGATGCATTTGGTGGATACTTACACATGGGTGGACGTATCGGAGTTCTAACTGTTCTTGAAGGATCTACTGACGAAGCTGCAGCTAAAGATGTTGCTATGCATATCGCTGCATTAAAACCTCTTTACATTTCTCGTGATGCAGTTACTGAAGAAGAAATTGAAAGAGAGCGTAAAGTATTAACTGAACAAGCTCTAAACGAAGGTAAGCCTGAAAAAATCGTTGCAAAAATGGTTGAAGGTCGTCTTGGTAAATTCTTCGAAGAAATTTGCGTATTAGACCAAGCTTTCGTTAAAAATCCAGATCAAAAAGTTGGTCAATTCATCGCTACTACTGGTGGTAAGCTAACTAGCTTCACTCGTTTTGAAGTAGGAGAAGGAATTGAAAAACGTGAAGATAACTTTGCAGAAGAAGTAATGAGCCAAGTTAAAAAAGGCTAATCTATAGTTTGTTTTTAAATAAGAAATTGTAACATGGGATTTGGATTATTATCTAAACCTGGTTTGCATACTTTTCTTATTATTGGCGATTTAATAGGGGACACATTGTGTTCCCTATTTTTTGAAGAAAAGAAGTCTATAATATAAGTTCCTTTTCATGCTATGTTAAGGAGATTGAAAGTTGGAGGTTCTCATGAGTAGCGCTAAATATAATCGAGTTGTATTGAAATTAAGTGGAGAAGCATTAGCTGGAGAAGAAGGTTTTGGTATTAATCCAGCTATTATTAAGTCTATTGCTGAGCAAGTGAAAGAAATTGCTGAACTAGATGTGGAAGTTGCTGTAGTCGTTGGTGGCGGAAATATTTGGAGAGGTAAAATTGGCAGCGAAATGGGCATGGATCGTACGACAGCAGACTATATGGGTATGTTAGCAACAGTTATGAACTCTCTAGCATTACAAGACAGTTTAGAAAACTTGGGTATTGAAACTCGCGTTCAAACTTCAATAGAAATGAGACAAGTAGCAGAACCTTATATCAGAAGAAGAGCAGTACGTCACTTAGAAAAGAAACGTGTTGTGATATTCGCGGCAGGTACTGGTAATCCATACTTCTCTACCGATACAACTGCGGCATTAAGAGCAGCAGAAATTGAAGCCGATGTTATTCTAATGGCTAAAAATAATGTTGATGGCGTGTATAATGCGGACCCTCGTAAAGATGATAATGCAATTAAATATGATCAATTATCATATTTAGATGTTTTAAAAGAAGGTTTAGAAGTTATGGATACAACTGCATCTTCTTTATGTATGGATAATGACATTCCACTAATTGTTTTCTCTATTATGGAGCAAGGAAATATCAAACGTGCTGTAATGGGTGAAACAATTGGAACAACAGTTAGGGGGAAATAATATGGCAAAGCAAGTAATCGCTTCTACTAAAGAACGTATGGATAAAGCAGTGCAATCACTGTCAAGAGAATTAGCAACAATTCGAGCTGGAAGAGCAAATGCTTCTATTCTAGATAAAGTGACTGTAGATTATTATGGAGCTCCAACTCCTATTAATCAGCTGGCTGGAATTTCAGTTCCTGAAGCTCGTCTTTTAGTTATTCAACCTTATGATAAAACAGTGTTAGGTGAAATTGAAAAAGCTATCTTGAAATCAGATCTTGGATTAAATCCATCCAATGATGGTTCAATCATTCGTATAGCAATCCCAGCTTTAACAGAAGAACGCCGTAAGGAATTAGTTAAGCTTGTAAAAAAAGAAGCTGAAGAATCAAAAGTGGCTGTTCGAAATATCCGTCGTGATGGAAATGATGATCTTAAAAAACTAGAGAAAAATAACGAAATCACTGAGGATGAGCTACGTGGTTATTCAGATGATATTCAAAAAATTACGGATGCTCATATCGTAAAGATCGATGATGTAGCGAAGGAAAAAGAAAAAGAAATCATGTCAGTATAAAAGATAAACATGAGGTTTTGTAAAAAGCCGGCTTTTTCTATAAACTTCAAGTTTCGTTTAAAGGGAAAATTTATTACCGATAAAAGCGGAATAAAAGTGCAGCAGGGGGGTGTCTACGAAAGCATTGCTTTTGGGACACTCCTTTTTTTGTAACAATAAGCGACTGTTAATAGTCAGCTAAACAAAATAAAGAAGTTTGTCTTATATCGTGAAACAACTTTATTTCTTACAAATGAAAAAGTTATTTTTCATTTGTAAATAAAATGGTGAAGTTTTTTCTAAAAATCGCAATATTAGAAATAGATTAAAATAGTTATTTTATCATAATTTATGTTAAACAATACATATGGATTTCATATTACCGATAGGATATTTTCTGATTTTCTGATATTATTAAGTGGATTCATTAAACTTTACTAGAAGGAACCTATTGGAGGACTTAGATATGAAAGCAATTTGGAAGCGTTGGTTTAAAAAAGATGCTTCTGTTAATATAAACGATATTAGCATGGAACGTATAATGCAAGCTGAAATACCCGAACATATTGCCATTATTATGGATGGTAATGGACGCTGGGCGAAAAAGCGTGCACTTCCTCGTATAGCAGGTCATAAAGAAGGAATGAATGTAGTTCGTAATATGACGAAAATCGCTAATCATTTAGGGGTGAAGACGTTAACTTTATATGCATTCTCAACTGAAAACTGGAAAAGACCATTAAAAGAAGTAGATTATTTAATGAAGCTACCAGTTGAATTTCTAGATACCTTTTTGCCTGAATTAATTTCAGAAAATGTAAAAGTTACAATTATGGGCGATGTAGAGAACCTTCCTCCCCATACCAAAAAAGCTGTAAAGCAGGCAATGCTTGATACCATTAATAATGATGGTTTAATATTAAATTTAGCTTTTAACTACGGAAGTCGAGCAGAGATGGTATTGGGTATTCAAAAATTAGTAAGCGATGTAAAGAGTGGAGAAACATCTGAAGAGCAAATTACGGAAGAGTTATTTTCATCCTATTTAATGTCAAATCAATTGAAAGATCCCGACTTGTTAATCCGAACAAGTGGTGAAATAAGATTAAGTAATTTTATGCTATGGCAATTAGCTTATACAGAATTTTATTTTACTGATGTACTATGGCCTGATTTTACTGAGAAAGATTTTCTAAAGGCAATTGAAGTGTATCAAACTCGTTCTAGAAGATATGGTGGTCTATAATAGAGTATGATAGTTTGGCCGATAGATCATTTCTGGCCGAACATTACATAAATGAATTGTGTTTTTTAGCTCTATATTATGAATAAAAGTGTGATTCATCTTTTGTTTAATAGGACAAATAGTTATCGATTAGTTAGGAAAACTTTCTACTTTGAAATCAATCAAGGATTAGAACGGTACTAATGGAAGGTGAGGATTTAATAAATTATGAAGCAACGAATTATTACAGCTGTTATAGCGGCTGCAGTCTTTTTACCGATTGTAGTATATGGTAATTTTCCATTCGTTATATTGATGTTTTTAATGGCAACAATAGGGTTACATGAATTATTTAAAATGCATAAAATATCTGCGATATCGCCATCAAGTATCATTGGATTTTTAATGCTATGGATATTACTAATTCCAACTGTCTACTCCTCTATTTTGGAAGATTTCAGCATAACTAAAACGACTACTTTCATGATTGGCGCAGTATTATTATTAATATACACTGTTACTTCAAAAAATCGTTTTACATTTGATGACGTTGGTTTTGTGCTTATATCTGTTTTATATGTAGCGATGGGCTTTTACTACATAATGGAAACGAGAGCAGATGGATTATTTTATGTCTTCTTTGTATTGTTCACGTTATGGGCAACAGATTCAGGGGCATATTTCATCGGAAGAGCTATAGGAAAGAATAAGCTTTGGCCAGAGATTAGTCCGAATAAGACAATTGAAGGTGCTTTAGGTGGAGTTTGTGCAGCGTTATTAGTAGCATTATTATTTTCAATATTCACGTCGATTGATGAAAATTTAGTTAAACTACTGCTTATGAGTGTGGTAATTGCTATTTTTGGTCAGCTAGGTGATTTAGTACAATCTGCATTTAAGCGTCATTATGGTGTGAAAGATTCAGGAAACTTGCTACCAGGTCATGGAGGGATTTTAGATCGTACAGACAGCTGGCTTTTTGTTTTTCCTATTCTTCACTTAATCCACTTAATTTAAGATGATTACTAACTGACAAGCAATGAATGGGGGATTAAATGATGAAGAAAATTAGTATTTTAGGGGCAACAGGTTCGATTGGTACACAAACTTTAGATGTTGTCAGAAATAATCGTGATCTATTTGAAGTAGTAGCTTTTTCAGCAGGATCAAACATACTATTAACTAAACAGTTTATTGAAGAATTTTCTCCTTCACTTGTTTCGGTTAAAAATAAAGAAGATTATGAGGAGTTAAAATCAGTGTATCCATCTACTTCATTTACATATGGAGATGATGGATTAGTAGAGGTAGCTGTATATCCAAGTAGTGAAATAGTTGTTACGGCTGTCATTGGGAGTGTAGGATTATATCCAACACTTAAAGCTATTCAAGCAAAGAAAGATATTGCTCTTGCTAACAAAGAAACATTGGTAACAGCTGGACATATTGTCATGGCAGCTGCCAAAGAAAATGGTGTTCGAATTTTTCCGGTTGATAGTGAACATTCTGCTATTTTTCAAGCGTTGCAAGGTGAACAAGAGAAAAATATTGAACGATTAATCATTACAGCATCTGGTGGAAGTTTTCGAGACTATACAAGGGAACAACTTAAAGAAGTAACAGTTGAGCAAGCACTAAATCACCCAAATTGGTCAATGGGTGCTAAAATAACAATAGATTCAGCTACAATGATGAATAAAGGTCTTGAGGTTATTGAGGCACATTGGTTATTCAATATGGATTATGATAAAATTTCAGTATTAATGCATAAAGAGAGCATTATTCACTCTATGATCGAGTTTCACGATGGAAGTATAATGGGTCAGCTTGGAACACCTGATATGAGAGGACCGATTTCTTATGCATTAATGTATCCAGATCGATTAAAGAATGCTACAAAAGAACGTTTGGATCTGGCGAAAATTGCTACACTGCATTTCAAAAAAATGAGTTTTGAACGCTTCCCGTGCTTGCAATATGCATATGAGGCTGGAAAAACAGGAGGAACTATGCCGACAGTTCTTAATGCGGCTAATGAGGTTGCTGTAGCTATGTTCTTACAAGGAAAAATATCATTTTTAGAAATTGAAAGCTTAATCTATACTGCTATGGCTAAGCATACAGTCTTGGTCAATCCGGATTTAGAAACAATTCAACAAGTCGATAGCGAAACTAGGAATCAAATTCAGTTATTCGTAAAATAGAGGTGGTGGATACGTGCAAACAATACAAACAGTTGTTTCATTTATCATTATATTTGGAGCTCTCGTTTTCGTTCATGAATTAGGACATTTAATTTTTGCTAAAAGAGCTGGTATTCTCTGTAGAGAATTCGCTATTGGTTTTGGACCTAAAATCTTTTCTTTTAAAAAGAATGAAACGGTTTATACCATTCGTTTACTTCCAATTGGTGGATTTGTTCGAATGGCAGGTGAAGACCCAGAATCAATTGAAATAAAACCGGGATATCGAATTGGTTTAAAATTCGATTCTGAAGGTAAAGTCAATAAAATTATTTTAAATAATAAAGACAAATATCGTGACATAAAAGTGATAGAAGTCGAAGACATTGATTTAGAACATAGACTTACTTTAAGAGGCTATGAAGAAGAAGAAGATCAAATCATTCAGTCCTTTGAGATTCATCCAGAGGCAGTTATTGTACAAGATGGTATAGAAAATCAAATTGCACCATATAATCGTCAATTTGCTTCTAAGACATTAGGTCAAAGAGCTATGGCTATTTTTGCTGGTCCTATGATGAATTTTATTTTTGCAATTGTTATATTTGCAGTGATTGCTGGAATTCAAGGTGTAGCTGTTGATGATGCCCGCTTAGGTAAGCTTACGGAGGATGGTGCGGCAATTGCAGCTGGTTTAAAAGCTGGAGATGAAATTCAATCGATTGATGGAGCCGAGGTTTCTTCTTGGACGGATGTTCAGGAAGAAATACAGAAACATCCTGGTGAAGAAATTCAATTTGTCGTTGAAAGAGATGGGAAAACATTAGAATTTCCTGTTACACCAAAAGAAATCGAACGAGAAGATCAAAACGGAAATATGAAAAAAATCGGTGTCATTGGCGTTTATCAACCTATGGAGAAGTCAATTGGTCAGATTTTTACATATGGATTTACCGAAACCTATTTTTGGATTAAACAAATTTTTTACATGCTAGGTCAATTAGTAACAGGTCAATTTTCGATTGATATGCTTTCAGGACCAGTAGGTATTTATGTGACAACGGAAGAAGTGGCGAAATCTGGTATACTAACATTGATGAAATGGGCTGGGGTATTAAGTATTAATCTTGGGATTATGAACCTATTACCAATACCAGCAATGGATGGTGGAAGATTATTATTCTTCGCAGTTGAAGCAGTAAGAGGAAAACCTCTTGATCGTCAAAAAGAAGGCATGGTACATTTTATTGGCTTTGCCCTACTCATGTTGCTCATGCTTGTTGTGACATGGAATGATATTCAACGTTTTTTCCTTCAATAATAACGGTAGTATGATAAAATAAAAAAAGCTAGGGGCAAAGGCACTGTTAAGCTTTGCTTCTTCTTTTTTTAAAGAAATAAATAAATGAGGAAAGTCTACTATAAATTTAAGTTTAGATGTAGCTAATGAGGTGTTTAAAGATGAAACAATCAAAAATGTTTATTCCTACTTTAAGAGAAGTACCTGCAGATGCAGAAGTTACAAGCCATCGTTTACTGTTAAGAGCAGGTTATATTCGTCAAACAGCAAGTGGTGTATATAGCTATTTACCACTTGGTAAAAAAGTGTTAAAGAAAATCGAAGAAATTGTACGAGAAGAAATGGATGCTACAGGTGCAAATGAAATCTTAATGCCTTCTTTACAACAAGCTGAATTATGGCAAGAATCTGGTCGCTGGTTTTCATATGGACCTGAATTAATGCGTATGAAAGATCGTCATAATCGTGAGTTTGCTTTAGGACCAACACATGAAGAGGTTGTGACAAGCTTAGTGAGAGACGAATTGTCATCATACAAAAAGCTCCCATTGACTTTATATCAAATTCAAACTAAATTCCGTGACGAAAAGAGACCGCGTTTTGGATTATTACGAGGAAGAGAATTTGTTATGAAAGATGCTTATTCTTTCCATAGTACTCCAGAAAGCTTAGACGAAGTATATAATGATTTATTTCAAGCGTATCAAAATGTATTCACAAGATGTGGTTTGAATTTCCGTGCCGTAATTGCAGATAGTGGTGCAATGGGTGGTAAGGACACTCATGAATTTATGGTTCTTTCTGAAATTGGTGAGGATACAATAGCTTATAGTGATACATCAGATTACGCAGCTAATATCGAAATGGCTCCTGTAATGGCTACGTACGAAAAAAGTTCTGAAGCATTAAAAGAACTTGAAAAAGTATCTACTCCAAGTCAAAAGAGCATTGAAGATATTACATCTTTCTTAAATGTAGATGCTACTTCTTGTATCAAAACACTACTTTTCAAAATTGACGAAAAACATGTCGTTGTTCTTGTTCGTGGCGATCATGAAGTAAATGATATTAAACTGAAAAACCTATTTGAAGCATCAGTAGTAGAATTAGCTTCACCTGAGGAAACACAAGTGGCTTTAGGTTGTGCAATTGGATCTTTAGGACCTGTAGGTGTGACAAATCTTGAAATAATTGCAGACAATGCTGTAGCTAGCATCGTTAATGGGGTTTGTGGAGCTAATGAAGAAGGTATGCATTTTATTAATGTAAACCCTGGTCGTGATTTTAAAGTAGATCAATATACAGATATTCGCTTTATTCAAGAAGGAGATGCTTCTCCAGATGGTAAAGGAATCATTAAATTTGCAAAAGGTATTGAGGTTGGACATGTCTTTAAACTAGGTACAAGATATAGTGAAGCTATGGGAGCTAACTTCTTAGACGAAAATGGACGAAGTCAGCCTATGATAATGGGTTGTTATGGAATTGGAGTTTCTAGAACATTGTCTGCAGCTGCTGAACAATATAATGATGAGAAAGGTTTAGTATGGCCGAAACAACTAACTCCTTTCCATGTTCATGTTATTCCTGTAAATGTGAAAAATGAAGCTCAAGCAACTTTAGCTCTAGAACTTTATGATTCATTGAAAAAACAAGGTTACGATGTTTTATTAGATGATCGTCAAGAACGTCCAGGCGTTAAATTTAATGATTCAGATTTAATGGGGTTACCTGTCCGTGTAACTGTTGGGAAAAGAGCTGAAGAGTCAGTTGTTGAAGTGAAGAACCGTAAAACAGGTGAATCTGTAGAAGTTCACGTAGATGAATTATCTGAAGTAATCGCAAATATTTTAGCATAATACTTTGTTGTTACTGGAATAGAATAGTATGATTATATGACTGATCCGTTAAGTAGATAAATGTAAAACGGATCAGTCTCTTTTGTGTATTGGAATCGGATATTTGTCTTCTGAAAAAACGAAATCAACAAAATGAAACCCTAATACTACGTGTGAAAAGTAGCTTTCTTCATGTGAATGTTTTTGACAAAAGTAAAGGGTCAGTAGGGTTTTTCTAATTTCATTTGAATGTGGTATAATAACGTCTGGTTATATAGTGAAACAGTCGTAAGTAAGACATTTAACTGGTGATTAATTAAATTAGCCACGACTTTTCTCGAAGGTTTATCTCGCACTTAGTGTTTTTACATTATGAAATGAGAGTTTCCGTTGTAGAAGCATGGTTTTAAGGAAATAAAAATGAAGGAGGTTAGGAAGTTGGAACAGAATCCGAATAACGGAAGAGAGAAATTTCAACTCTTACTCCAACAATTACAGCTTACAGAAGATGCATTAGTTAAGTATTTTGCTAATGCAGAAATTACGAAGCTATTTATTGAACGATCTGAAAAAAAATGGCATTTTCAATTTTTGTTGGATAATATTATTCCAAATAATGTACAAACAACTTTTGGAACACGCCTTATCAAAACATTTTCTCATATCGCTGAAGTAACATATACGATGTCGGTAAGAAATCCTCAGGTTACAGAAGACATGATTAAGGATTATTGGACGAGTTGTCTTTCTGAGCTAGATGGCGTATCACCAGCACTCCTTTCCTTGTTAAATGAACAAATCCCAAAAGTAATAGGGAATAAATTAGTTGTCAAAGCGCGAAATGAAGCAGAAGCGGGTCAACTTAAAAATAAATATTCTACTCTTATATCATCCGTGTATGAATCCTATGGATTTCCAAAATTAACTTTAGATACCGAGATTTCAGCTTCAACTGAAGAATACACTGAATTTCTTAAGGCTAAGCAAAAAGAAGACCAAGAGAAAGCGCAAGCAGCTGTGGTTGAAATGCAGAAAAAAGATAGTGATACTTCAGCAGCACCTCAACATGAAGGACCGATTAAGATTGGTTATACCATTAAAGATGATGCTGATTTTAAACGAATGGAAGAAATTGTTGATGAAGAAAGAAGAATAGCAGTTGAAGGATACGTATTTTTTGCTGAAACAAAAGAACTTAGAAGTGGAAGAACGTTACTTACTTTGAAAATGACAGACTATACAAGCTCTATTCAAGTAAAAATGTTTTCTCGTGATAAAGAGGATGCCGCAATACTGTCATCTGTTAAAAAAGGTATGTGGATGAGGGCGCAAGGTAGTATTCAAAATGATACATTTGTACGTGATTTAGTTATGATGGCAAATGATCTAAATGAAATGAAAGCACCTCAGAGAATAGATAAGGCTGATGACAAAAGAGTTGAGCTTCATCTTCATACTCCAATGAGTCAAATGGATGCAGTTAGTTCTGTTTCCGACTTAGTGTCGCAAGCTAAGAAATGGGGTCATAAAGCAGTTGCTATTACCGATCATGCAGTTGTACAATCCTTTCCAGAAGCATATGGGGCTGGGAAGAAAAATGATATTAAAATATTATATGGATTAGAAGCTAACTTAGTAGATGATGGTGTACCTATCGCGTATAATCCTGCTCATCGTTTACTAGAAGATGATACGTATGTAGTATTTGACGTAGAAACGACAGGTCTCTCTGCTGTTTACGATACAATCATAGAATTGGCAGCAGTTAAGGTTCGTAACGGTGAGATAATTGATACGTTTGAATCATTTGCTAACCCACATCATCCATTATCCGCTACGACTATTGATTTAACTGGAATAACTGATGATATGGTACGGAATGCACCAGAAGTCTCTGAAGTATTAAAACGTTTCAAAGATTGGACAGAGGATGCTATTCTTGTTGCCCATAATGCAAGCTTTGATATGGGTTTTTTAAATGTAGGATACAAAAAAATTGGTTTTGAAAAAGCGTCTAATCCTGTCATTGATACATTAGAGCTTGGACGTTTTCTATATCCTCAATTAAAAAATCATCGTCTTAATACATTAGCAAAAAAATTCGATATTAATTTAACGCAACATCACCGTGCTATTTATGATGCTGAAGCTACAGGTCATTTATTGATTAAAATGCTAAAAGATGCTACAGAAAAAGGCATTGTTTACCATGATGAGTTCAATGAGCATATGGGTGAAGGTAAGGCTTATCAACGTTCAAGACCATATCACTGTATTCTATTAGCGCAAAATGATTTGGGATTGAAAAACTTATTTAAATTAGTTTCATTTGCACATATTAACTATTTCTATCGTGTTCCTAGAATTCCACGATCATTACTTCAGAAATATCGAGAAGGAATCATCGTAGGTTCAGCTTGTGATAAAGGTGAAGTATTTGAAGGAATGATGCAAAAAAGTCCGGAAGAGGTAGAAAAGATTGCTGAGTTCTACGATTATCTAGAAGTAATGCCTCCTGAAGTATATGCCCATTTAATTGAAATGGAATATGTTCGCGATCAAAAATCATTAGAAGGAATTATTTTAAATATCGTTAAGCTTGGGAAAAAGCTCGGAAAGCCAGTAGTAGCAACAGGAAATGTTCATTATTTACATCCAAATGATAAAATATATCGAAAAATACTAGTAGGTTCTCAAGGTGGCGCGAATCCGCTAAATAGACATAAGTTACCAAATGTCCATTTCCGTACAACAGATGAAATGCTTTCTTGCTTTTCTTTTTTAGGAAAAGAGGTTGCTGAGGAAATTGTTATTACAAATACCAATAAAATAGCAGATATGATTGATGTTATTAAACCAATCAAAGACGATCTATATACACCTAAAATTGAAGGTGCTGAGGATGAGATGCGTCAAATGTCTTATGCTATGGCTAGGAAGATTTATGGTGATCAGCTTCCAGAGATTGTAGAGGCAAGACTTGAAAAAGAGTTGAAAAGTATTATAGGGCATGGATTTGCCGTAATCTATTTGATATCTCATAAGCTAGTTAAAAAGTCATTGGACGATGGCTATCTAGTAGGTTCCCGTGGTTCGGTAGGGTCATCGTTTGTTGCAACGATGACGGAAATAACTGAGGTTAATCCATTGCCTCCGCATTATGTATGTCCGAATTGTAAGCATTCAGAGTTCTTTGATGATGGATCAGTAGGTTCAGGGTTTGATTTGCCTGATAAAGATTGTCCTAAATGTACAACACCTTTTAAGAAAGATGGGCATGATATCCCCTTTGAAACTTTCCTTGGTTTTAAAGGAGACAAAGTACCTGATATCGATTTGAACTTTTCTGGTGAGTATCAACCACAAGCTCATAATTATACAAAAGTACTATTTGGTGAAGATTACGTTTACCGTGCAGGAACAATTGGAACGGTAGCTGAAAAGACGGCTTATGGATATGTTAAAGGTTATGCAAGTGATAATAATCTCCATATTCGCTCTGCAGAAGTAGATCGATTGGTAGCTGGTTGTACCGGAGTTAAGCGTACGACTGGACAACATCCAGGTGGTATTATCGTTGTACCAGATTATATGGATATCTTTGATTTTTCTCCTATTCAGTTCCCTGCTGATAGCCAAACGGCTGAGTGGAAAACGACACATTTCGATTTCCATTCCATCCATGATAATGTCCTAAAACTAGATATACTTGGACACGATGATCCGACCGTTATTCGTATGCTTCAGGATTTAAGTGGAATAGATCCTAAAACGATTCCAACGGATGATCCAGAAGTCATGAAGATATTTAGTGGAACAGAATCACTTGGTGTAACAGAGGAACAAATTATGTGTAAAACAGGAACCTTAGGTATTCCTGAATTCGGTACACGATTTGTAAGACAGATGCTAGAAGATACTAAACCGACTACTTTTTCTGAACTTGTCCAAATCTCAGGATTATCACATGGTACGGATGTTTGGTTAGGAAATGCCCAAGAACTGATTCATAATAATATTTGTAATCTGAGTGAAGTTATAGGTTGTCGTGATGATATTATGGTTTATTTAATTTATCAGGGCCTTGACCCATCTCTGGCTTTTAAAATTATGGAATCTGTACGTAAGGGTAAAGGTTTATCTGAAGAGTTTGAAGCAGAAATGAGAAAAAACGAAGTGCCTGAATGGTATATCGACTCTTGTAAAAAGATCAAATACATGTTCCCAAAAGCCCATGCTGCTGCATATGTATTGATGGCTGTTCGTATTGCCTACTTTAAGGTTCACCATCCTTTGTTGTACTATGCTGCGTATTTTACAGTACGTGCAGATGATTTTGATATTGAGGCTATGTCTAGGGGATCGATGGCGATTAGAGCCGTTATTGAGGAAATAAACGCTAAAGGCTTAGAAGCTTCCCCTAAAGAGAAAAATACGTTAACTGTACTTGAACTTGCATTAGAAATGTGTGAGCGTGGATATTCGTTCCAAAAAGTTGATTTATATAAATCGCAGGCATCGGAATTTATCATCGAAGGTAATACGCTTATACCACCATTTAATTCAGTACCAGGATTAGGTACAAACGTTGCCATTAATATTGTTAATTCAAGAGATGAAGGGGAATTCCTTTCTAAAGAAGATTTACAAAAACGTGGTAAGGTTTCTAAAACAATTTTAGATTACTTGGATAAGCAAGGATGTTTGGATTCATTACCTGATCAAAATCAACTTTCCTTGTTCTAAAAGATAAAAATGTATATAATTTTAGACCTCGTTTATTGTCTAGCGCAAGCGCCGGTCCTTCAAGGTTATAAGCCAAATCAACTAGAAGGTTATAGATTAACCTTCTAGTTGAATCGTCTTATGCCGGTCAGGGCTAATCAAGACGCTTTTCTTAAAGTTCTGTGAAAATTTGTCTATTCATATGGCGAATCACGACCTTCATTTGCACAAAGCTAAATATTGTGTTATATTTTAAATAGAATTACTGATGAAGAGACACATGCCAAGAGTGGGGAAACCCACTCTTTCCTATTGTATTCATACATTTTTGCCATGATGAAGATCTTAAGAGTATGAACAACCTTTCTGTGAAAACATAAAGAGTAGTATGTTCTTTTTACATATTGTGAAACTAATCTCATTTAAGTAAATACTGGTATTAGTTAGAGCAAACCCAAGACCATAATGCTACCCTAAGATACTTTACAAGTTAGGTAAAGGTCTTGTCTCTATGTCTTTATTCCCAATAGAGACAGTAAAAAGATACTTCAATTGAATAGGAGGGATATTATGAGCAAAAAAGTTACCGAAATTGTCGAAGAACTTTTAGTCGATATTTTGGAAGAAGAAAAATTAGAACTAGTTGACGTTGAATATGTAAAAGAAGGTAAAGATTGGTTTTTACGTGTTTTTATAGATAAGGAAACTGGAGTCGATATTGAAGAATGTGGTGTTGTAAGTGAAAAACTTAGTGTGAAACTAGATGAAGTAGATCCAATAACACAAAACTACTTTTTAGAGGTTTCTTCACCAGGTGCTGAAAGACCATTGAAAAAAGAGCAAGATTTTCTCAAAGCTGTTGGTAAACATGTCAATATTAAAACATATGAACCAATAGAAGGTAGTAAGGAATTTGAAGGAAAGCTACTTGAGTATAATGAGAAAGAAGTAACTTTGTCTATTAAGATTAAGACAAGAACAAAAGAAATTGTTATTCCAACTGAAAAGATTGCTAAAGCAAGATTAGCTGTAGTTTTTTCATAAATAATAAGAAAACGCCGATTAAGGGGGATTAAGTAATGAGCAGTGAATTAGTGGATGCGCTAGTTCTTTTAGAAAAAGAAAAAGGTATCTCAAGAGATGTTATAGTTGAAGCAATTGAAGCAGCGCTTGTTTCTGCTTATAAAAGAAACTTCAACCAAGCACAGAACGTGAGAGTGGATTTGAACCTTGGAACAGGAACAATGAGAGTACTTGCTCGTAAAGATGTAGTAGATCAAGTATTTGATTCTCGCCTAGAAATCTCTTTAGAAGATGCAAGAAGAATTAATCCAAACTATGCAGTGGAAGATGTTGTTGAGTTAGAGGTAACTCCAAAAGATTTTGGGCGAATTGCCGCTCAAACAGCAAAACAAGTTGTAACTCAACGTGTACGTGAAGCTGAAAGAGGAATTATTTACTCTGAATTTATCGATCGTGAAGAAGACATCATGAATGGAATTGTTCAACGAGTAGATACACGTTACATTTATGTTAGCTTAGGCAAAATAGAAGCTTTATTACCTGTAAGCGAGCAAATGCCTAATGAACAATATAAACCACATGATCGTATCAAAGTTTTTATAACGAAAGTAGAGAAGACTTCAAAAGGTCCTCAAGTTTTTGTATCTAGAACTCATCCTGGATTATTAAAACGTTTGTTTGAAACGGAAGTACCAGAAATATTTGATGGTACTGTGGAAATTAAGTCAGTAGCTCGTGAAGCTGGTGATCGTTCAAAAATCTCTGTACACACAGATGAGCCAAACGTAGATCCAGTAGGTGCTTGTGTTGGTCAAAAAGGCCAACGTGTTCAAGTAATCGTGAATGAATTAAAAGGTGAAAAAATTGATATTGTAAAATGGTCAGAAGATCCCGTAGAGTTTGTTGCTAATGCTCTTAGTCCTTCTAAAGTTTTGGAAGTAATTGTGAATAAAGAAGAAAAAGCAACAACTGTCGTTGTTCCTGATTATCAATTATCACTAGCAATTGGAAAAAGAGGTCAAAATGCGCGATTAGCTGCCAAACTGACAAATTGGAAAATTGATATTAAGAGTGAAACAGATGCAAGAGAAGCTGGGATTTACCCAGTTCATGAAGAAGAGGCTTTATTAAGCCAAGCTAGTATTGACTCAAGTTATGATGATTTATATGACGAAGAAGAGATCGATTAATTGAGGTGATTTCAGATGTCAACTCGAAAAAAAATACCTTTACGTAAATGTATTGCTTCTGGTGAAATGAAGCCTAAAAAAGAAATGATACGAATTGTACGTTCTAAAGAAGGAGAAGTATCAATCGATCCAACCGGAAAGAAATCAGGTCGCGGAGCATACATTTCTCTAAATAAAGAAGCTATTCTCACAGCCCAGAAAAAAGATGTATTAGCTCGACAGTTAGACGCGGCAATAGATCCAAGTCTTTATGAAGAATTACTTCGATTAGTCGAAAAGGAGAAGCTATAAACAAATGAATCAGCCACGTTGGTCGTCACTGTTAGGTTTAGCTAATAGAGCAAGAAAAGTGATATCAGGAGAAGAACTTGTTGTTAAAGAAGTTCGGAATGGTAAGGCAAAATTGGTTCTTTTGTCTAAAGATGCTTCCTCTAATACCGAAAAGAAGATAACCGATAAATGCAGCTATTATAACGTGCCTCTAGCAAGAGTAGAAAGTAGAGAGCAGCTAGGACATGCAATTGGTAAAGACCATCGTGTCGTATTAGCAGTACTTGATGAGGGGTTTGCTGAAAAACTGAAGACGTTGTTGCATTAATTTATACGGGGGTGAAACGTATGTCAAAAGTACGTGTGTATGAATACGCGAAAAAACATAACGTATCAAGTAAAGAAATAATTCAAAAGCTAAAAGAAATGAATATAGAGGTATCCAATCATATGGCAACAATTGAAGATCCGACTGTACAAAAACTAGATCAAGCCTTCCAACCTAAAAAGGAAGAAAAAAAATCAAATAATAATGTAGCTAAAAATCAACAAGTTAAAGCAGATGATAATATAGTGGAAAATAAATATGAAGATCGTCATGTTGAAAACAGTGTATCAAAACAAAAAATTAAGAAGAAACCTCCTGTTGGTGGAAATAAAAAGCCTGGTGGAGGACAAACACCTTTTAATAAAGGGAAAAAACAAAACAAAAATAATAAAAAGCAAAATAATAATGGTAACAAAGCGCCACAAATGCACACTCCAAGAAAAGAGAAAGAGCTACCAGCTAAAATTACATTTTCTGAGTCATTAACTGTTGGCGAGTTAGCAAAAAAACTTCATCGTGAGCCTTCTGAAATCATAAAAAAATTATTCTTGCTAGGTATTATGGCAACAATTAACCAAAGCTTAGATAAAGATGCAATCGAATTGATTTGTACAGATTATGGTGTAGAAGTAGAAGAAGAAATCAAAATCGATATGACAGATTTAGAAGCTTATACTGCAAGTGAAGAAGAAGCTACTGAAAATAATGAAGAACGTCCAGCTGTTGTAACAATCATGGGTCACGTTGACCACGGTAAAACAACATTGCTTGATTCAATTCGTAATACAAAGGTAACTGAAGGCGAAGCTGGTGGAATTACGCAACATATTGGGGCATACCAAGTTGATGTAAACGATAAAAAAATCACTTTCCTTGATACTCCTGGTCACGCTGCTTTTACAACAATGCGTGCTCGTGGTGCTAAGGTTACGGATATTGCAATCATCGTTGTAGCAGCGGATGATGGTGTAATGCCACAAACAGTTGAGGCTATTAATCATGCTAAAGCTGCAGAGGTTCCTATTATTATTGCTGTTAATAAAATGGATAAAGAAGCGGCTAACCCTGATCGTGTTATGCAAGAATTAACTGAACATGGTCTTGTACCTGAAGCTTGGGGTGGGGATACAATCTTCGTTCCAATGTCAGCGAAAAAAGGTGAAGGAATTGATGAGTTGCTTGAAATGATTCTACTTGTAAGTGAAGTTGAAGAATTAAAAGCAAATTCGAAAAAGCTTGCAACAGGTTCTGTAATTGAAGCGCAGCTTGATAAAGGCCGTGGAGCAGTAGCAACATTGCTTGTACAGAATGGTACTTTAAGAGTTGGAGATCCAATTGTTGTAGGTACAACATTTGGTCGTGTACGTGCGATGGTTAATGATATGGGCCGTCGTGTAAAAGAGGCAGGTCCATCAACACCTGTTGAAATTACAGGTTTGAATGAAGTTCCACAAGCTGGAGATTTATTTGTTGTATTTAAAGATGAGAAAACTGCGCGTCAAGTTGGGGAAGCTCGTTCACAACAACAGGTTCAATCCCAACGTAATGAAAAAGCCGTTGTTACACTTGATAATTTATTTGAACAAATGAAACAAGGTGAAATGAAAGAAATTAACCTTATTGTAAAAGCAGATGTTCAAGGTTCGGCTGAAGCACTTGCAGCATCTCTTCAAAAGATCGATGTTGAAGGTGTTAAAGTTAAAATTATTCATAGCGGTGTAGGTGCTATTACGGAATACGATATTATGTTAGCAACAGCGTCTAACGCGATTGTTATCGGATTTAATGTACGTCCAGATGTAAATGCTAAACGTGCTGCAGAATCTGAACAAGTAGATGTTCGTTTATACAGTATCATTTATAAAGTAATAGAAGAAATTGAGTCAGCAATGAAAGGTATGCTTGATCCTGAGTACGAAGAGAAAGTAATCGGACAAGCAGAAGTTCGTACTACATTTAAAGTTTCTAAAGTAGGAACAATTGCTGGTTCATATGTTACGGATGGAAAAATCACACGTGATAGTAGCATCCGATTAATTCGTCAAGGAGTAGTAATCTTTGAAGGAGAAATTGATGCATTAAAACGTTTCAAAGACGATGCTAAAGAAGTTGCTCAAGGTTATGAGTGTGGTATTACAATTAAAAACTACAATGACATTAAAGAAGGCGACGTAATTGAAGCGTTCGTAATGGAAGAAATCGAACGTAAATGATCGGTTGTGTAGAATTTGAAGCAATTATTTATGATGCACACTCTTTAAAAGAAAAAAGAGCAGTCTTGCAACGTATACTTTCAAGACTTATGCAAAAGTATAATATTGCTGTTGCTGAGGTTGATTACCAAGATTTATGGCAAAGGACAAAGATTGCTATAGTGGCGGTGTCTGCCTCACAAGTAGCTACAGAAAAAGAGTTACAAAGAGCATTGAAATTTGTTGATTCGTTTCCTGAGATTGAACGTACTATTACAGATTTTCAATGGTTTTAACAAAAACGAGGTGATAATATGAGCCTTCGTGCAAATCGTGTTGGTGAACAAATGAAAAAAGAATTAACCGAAATTATTGGACGTAAGTTAAAAGATCCAAGAATCGGTTTTGTAACTGTAACGGATGTTCGTGTTACAGGAGATCTTCAACAAGCTACTGTCTATGTATCAGTGCTTGGAAATGAAGAACAAAAGGAAAATACATTAATCGGTCTTGCAAAAGCAAAGGGATTTATTCGTTCTGAAATTGGCAAGAGAATCCGTTTACGTATAACGCCTGAAATTACTTTTGAATGGGATGAATCGCTTGAATACGGTCATCGCATTGAAAATTTAATTCACCAAATACATGCAGATCAAGACGATCAGAAAAACGAAGAGTAAACTACATGTAAGAAGAATTTCTACATGCTAGAAGTGAATTAAGAAAAGCAGAACGTTCTAAGTCTTAAAGAAGACGTTGAAGCTAGACAATATTCAGTTCTAAAATTATATATTTTGATATTAACAAATAGGCTGACTTCAAACATGTGATTTCCTATTCTCATATATGAGGATATCATATGAAGTCAGCCTTTTATTCTCATATTTGGAGTGTTTAATATGGAAGGAATTCTACCTTTACTCAAACCAAAAGGCATGACCTCACATGATTGCGTTTTCAAATTAAGAAAATTATTAAAAACAAAAAAAGTGGGCCATACGGGTACATTAGATCCAGATGTTACGGGAGTTTTGCCAATTTGTGTTGGAAGAGCGACCAAAATAGCTGAATATATTACAGATGCCGGAAAAAGTTATGAAGGCGAAGTTACAATTGGTTTCTCAACAACGACAGAAGATAGTAGTGGTGAACTCGTTGATGAAGTGAAAGGTACTAAACGTTTCACTAGAGCAGAAATTTTGCAGGTTCTTCATAAATTCGAAGGTGAGCTTGTTCAAACTCCACCTATGTATTCGGCTGTAAAGGTAAATGGGAAAAAACTTTACGAATATGCTCGTGCAGGGATAGAAGTTGAACGTCCAAAAAGAAATGTAAAGATTTATAGCATGACATTACTTGATGATCGAAATGAATTTTCAGGGGAAAACGTTTCATTTCGTTTTAGAGTAAGTTGTTCAAAAGGTACATATATTCGGACACTTGCTGTTATGATTGGAGAAGAATTAGGATATCCAGCTCATATGTCTCATTTAGTTCGAATTCAATCGTCAAGCTTTACGCTAGAAGATTGTTATACATTTGAGCAAATTGAGCAGTATGCAGAAGAGAATCGCCAAATGGAACTACTGAAGCCTTTAGAATATGGTTTAACACATTTACCGAAAATAGATTTGCGTTATGATCAAGCAAGAAAAGTGGTAAATGGCCTGGCGTTGGCTAATCCTGGAAATAAAAACCTTGAACTAGAAGAGCCTTTTGTTTTAATGTATAATAATATTGCTATAGCTATTTATAAAATACCGGAAAACAAAAAGAATGTAATTAAACCTGTAAAGGTATTACGTACAAGTTTAACATGAAAGAGAGAACAGCTTTTTTAGAAAGAGGAGAAGGAATTGAAAGTAATCAAACTAGATTATCCTCATACATATCAGCAAGATGATTTCCCTCCATTATCCATCGCTCTTGGCTTTTTTGATGGTGTGCATGGGGGACATCAAAAAGTGATACATACAGCGATAGATATTGCAAAAGCTAATGGATGGAAATCAGCCGTTATGACTTTTTATCCACATCCACTCGCTGTTCTTAGAAGTGATCAGAAGGTTCATTACATTTCTCCTTTGGAGGATAAAATAAAATTAGTTGAAGAATTAGGAGTAGACTATTTATTTGTTGCTAATTTTACAGAAGAATTTGCTTCACTTCTTCCTCAACAATTCGTTGATCAGTACTTGATTTCGTTACATGTTAAACATGTAACAGCTGGTTTTGATTATTCTTATGGAAGATTAGGAAAAGGAACGATGGAAACCTTACCATTCCATTCAAGAGGTATATTTGGGCAAACTATTATTCCTAAAGTGAGCCTGCAAAATGAGAAAATCAGTTCATCGAGAATTAGATCAAGTTTACATCAAGGCGCTGTTGAGGATTTTAGATTATTGACAGGTCGCTATTATGTATCAAGAGGTATTGTTATTCATGGGGAAAAACGTGGTAGACAATTAGGTTTTCCAACAGCAAATACACTTTTAGATGATGAATATATTATTCCTTCAACAGGTGTTTATGCAGTTAAGGTAAAGATAAACGACAAAACATATAATGGGATTTGTAATATTGGTTACAAACCTACATTTCACAATGAACAACCAGATAAGCCATCTATAGAAGTCCATATTTTTGATTTTGATTCTGTTATTTATGATGAGAGAATCTCGATTGAATGGCATCTTAGATTGCGTAGTGAAAAAAAATTCGCTTCTTTAGATGAACTTATAGCACAAATATCTAAAGATAAGTTAGAAGCACAAAACTATTTTGAAATGAATGCTTAATAGACTTGCTTTTTATTCAAAATCAGAGTAATATATAAAACGTATGAAAAATGAACCTATGCTTGGCTAGTCGAGTCACCGACGCTATGCTCAGCAAATGGGGATTTTAAAAAAATTAAGAGGTGAAAGATTAATGGCAATCTCACAAGAACGCAAAAACGAAATTATCGCAGAATACAAAACTCATGCGAACGATACAGGATCTCCTGAAGTTCAAATCGCAGTTTTAACTGCAGAAATCAACGCTTTAAATGAGCACTTACGTACTCATAAAAAAGATCACCACTCTCGTCGTGGTCTATTAAAAATGGTTGGTAAGCGTCGTAACCTACAAACTTACCTACGTAACAAGGATGTTGCTCGTTACCGCGAACTAATTAACAAACTTGGCTTACGTCGATAATTTTTAAAGGTAATGTCATTCCTTTAAAAAAGATGGGGATTACCCATTTAAAAAAAGCGGGATTTTTCCCGTCTTTTTTCTTGTAAGTGAAGAAAGTTTATTATAAATTTTAATACGAAAGTTTAATTATCGCTTCAAATCCTATGATTGTTTAGGAAGTCAGATTATGAGCGATGCTAGGCTTCATGAACAAGATTATTAAACAATACGAAATAAGTTTTTAAAAATAGTATACATATTTCTTTTTATACTGTTAATGATGCATTTTTTCGTGCATAATAAAATTAGTGTGAATTATATTTTGAGCTTTTACATACATGAATTAGATGTTTAATTAAATAAATTTATTAATTCTCGTATATAGATTGTAGAGAGGGGTTTTTAACATTATGGATCAAACGAAAAAAATATTTTCCATAGATTGGGCTGGTCGTCAGCTATCAGTTGAAATTGGACAATTAGCAAAACAAGCTAGTGGAGCAGCACTTATCCGTTATGGCGATACGGCTGTACTTACTGCTGCAACTGCTTCTAAGGATGCAAAATCAGTAGACTTTTTTCCTTTAACAGTAAACTATGAAGAAAGATTATATGCGGTAGGTAAAATTCCTGGAGGCTTCATCAAACGTGAAGGACGTCCAAGTGAGAAAGCTGTATTAGCGAGCCGATTAATTGATCGCCCAATTCGTCCATTATTTGCTGATGGATTCCGTAATGAAGTACAAGTTGTTAGTACGGTTATGAGTGTTGATCAAGATTGTTCTTCTGAGATGGCTGCGATGTTCGGATCATCTTTAGCATTATGTGTATCTGATATTCCTTTTGAGGGACCTATTGCTGGTGTAGTAGTTGGTAGAATTGATAATGAATTCATTATTAATCCAACTGTTGAACAAATGGAAAAAAGCGATATTAATTTAACTGTTGCTGGTACAAAAGATGCAATCAATATGGTTGAAGCAGGAGCTAATGAAGTACCTGAAGAAGTAATGCTTGAAGCTATTATGTTCGGTCATGAAGAAATCAAAAAGCTTATCGCGTTCCAAGAAGAAATTATGGCTGAAGTAGGAAAAGAAAATCGTGAAATTGTTTTATATGAATTAGACGCTGATCTTTTAGCGGAAGTAACAGCAATGTGCGAGGAAGATATTAATAAGGCTGTTCAAGTTCAAGAAAAACATGCTCGTGAAGATGCTATTAATGAAGTGAAGGCTCGAGTTGTTGCTCATTATGAAGAGCAAGAAGCAGAAGAAGAAACGGTTAAGCAAGTAAAAGAAATCTTAGGTAAGCTTGTGAAGAATGAAGTGAGACGTTTAATTACGGAAGAAAAAGTACGTCCAGATGGAAGAAAACCAGATGAGATTCGTCCGCTATCTTCAGAAACAGGACTTCTTCCGCGTACTCATGGTTCAGGATTATTTACACGAGGACAAACTCAAGCTCTATCAATTTGTACATTAGGTGCCCTAGGCGATGTGCAAATTCTTGATGGATTGGGAGTAGAAGAATCTAAACGCTTTATGCATCATTATAACTTCCCTCACTTTAGTGTAGGTGAAACTGGATTCCAACGTGGACCTGGTCGACGAGAAATTGGACATGGTGCATTAGGAGAAAGAGCTTTAGAACCTGTTATTCCTTCTGAAAAAGAATTTCCTTATACAGTACGTCTGGTATCTGAAGTACTTGAATCAAATGGTTCAACTTCTCAAGCAAGTATTTGTGCGAGTACACTTGCCATGATGGATGCTGGTGTACCAATTAAAGCACCTGTAGCTGGTATTGCAATGGGGCTTGTTAAGAAAGATGAGCATTACACAATTCTTACAGATATTCAAGGTATGGAAGATCACCTTGGAGATATGGACTTTAAAGTTGCTGGTACAGCAAAAGGTGTAACAGCACTTCAAATGGATATTAAAATAGACGGTCTTTCAAGAGAGATTTTAGAAGAGGCACTTCAACAAGCAAAAGCTGGTAGAATGCATATTTTAGAATCTATGCTAAAAACGCTTGATAAGCCAAGAACAGCATTATCGAAATATGCTCCAAAAATCTTGATGATGTCAATTAACCCAGATAAAATTCGTGATGTTATTGGACCGAGCGGTAAGCAAATTAATAAAATTATCGAAGAAACAGGCGTTAAAATTGATATTGAACAAGATGGTACAATTTTCATTGCATCTACTGATGAAGATGGCAATCAAAGAGCAAAACAAATCATTGAAGATCTTGTTCGTGAAGTAGAAGTAGGAAGAACATATTTAGGTAAAGTAAAACGCATTGAAAAATTTGGTGCATTTGTTGAAATTTTTAGTGGAAAAGACGGTTTAGTACACATTTCTGAACTTGCAGAGGAACGTGTTGGTAAAACTGAAGATGTTGTATCACTTGGAGATGAAATCCTTGTAAAAGTAACAGAAGTGGACAAGCAAGGAAGAGTGAATCTTTCTCGTAAAGCAGTTCTTAAAGAGCAAAAAGAAGCAGAGCAAATGAGATAATCTTGCTTTAAGTAAGCATATGGCTATAGCCATATGCTATTTTTTGTGGTGATAGGAATAGACAAATGATACCCTGAGTCTCAATTATATAAGCCATAAGTTACAGAGTTTTGACAATACTATGGGGTCTGGAATAGTCTTTTTCTCTTTTATCTCTCATAACATTATGTGTAAGAAATAAGAGAGCAGTTTCTTTTTAAGGGAAAGACTAAATACTATAATTATGGTATTTTGTTCAAGTCTAGGGAGAGTGATTTGAATATGCCTGAGAAAAATTTAAAAGAACCGCTTTTACCCGAAAATAAACTTGGAAAGATTGGATGCATTGTACTTTTAGTGATTTTATTTGTTTTAGCTATATGTTTCATTGGTGTAATATACTTGGGTTTTCTTTCTTTTTTCGGATTTTATTATTCTTCATTTCAAAATGTGATAGTGTTTTTGCTACTATTACTAGTTATTAGCACGATATATGAAGGCATTCTTTTTGTTGTTAAATCATTTTTCATACATATTGGTTTAACAGTAAAACAAGCGTTTATCATTGAGGCTTTGTTAGAATTTCAAGGTGTGTTTTTTATTGTTCATATACTCGATGAAAAGATGGAGACGATTTCGGTTTCTAATTCAACGGAAGCTTTATTTGCTATCAGTTTATTTTTACTTTATATAGTAAATGAATCTTTTACTAAGAAAAAATAATATATTCTTTGTTACTGAGATTTACTTCTATACACTCCAAAATATTCATAAAACTGTACAAAGCATGTTTTGTATAAGGAAAAATGACAAATGCTATAACAAAAGCATTCAGTTTTATAAATGGAGGAAATAGAAAATGCGGAAAAATTTCAAACATATTATTGCGATATGCACTATTGGAACGGTATCATGGATAATGGTGCAGTCTCCGAATATCAATCAATATGTAACTAAATTAAAAAGTGAAGCAGTAACAGTTACAAAGAACCAAGATCTACTTTACGAAGAAATTCAAGAAAAGGCGAAGAAATATGAAGTTGAGCCAAAAGATGCTATGATAGATTCAGTGTGGAAAACTGTACCTGGTTATAATGGCTTAAAAGTAGATATACATTCTTCATATAAAGTAATGAGAAAAGATGGTAAATTTGATGAAAAAAAATTAATTTTTAAACAAATACCACCTAAGCTTCATATAGATCAGTTACAAGCTGCCCCCATCTATCGTGCACATCCTGAGAAACCAGTCGTTTCCTTTTTAATAAATGTTGCATGGGGAAATGAGTATATCCCACAAATGCTATCGATATTAAAAAAACATCAAGTGAAGGCAACTTTTTTTCTTGAGGGAAAATGGACAAAGAATAATCCAGAATTGGCAAAAATGATTGAAGAATCAGGTCATGAAATTGGAAACCATTCATATTCTCATCCGAATATGAAGACATTGTCGGCATCATTAATACGAAAAGAAATCCAACAAACAAATGATATTATTAAAGCTGTTACAGGAGTACAGTGTAAACTGTTTGCCCCACCAAGTGGTGCGTTTCGAGATGAGACGATTTCAATTGCCGACGAGTTTAAAATGGATACAATAATGTGGAGTGTAGATACGATTGATTGGCAGAAGCCTTCACCAAGTGTTTTAACCGAAAGAGTATTACATAAAATTCATAATGGAGCATTTGTGCTAATGCATCCTACCGAATCTACGACGAAATCTTTAGAAACATTAATCGTTAATATGAAAAATAAGAAGCTTCATATTACAACCGTTTCGGAAGCATTAAGTGAAGAAAGAATCATGCAGTAATATGTGATACATAGTAAAGTATGTTAGTTTGGACTAAGACTCTGAATAAAGCATCAAGAAATAGGGAGGAACTATTTTGATAAAAAAATACACATGCCAAAATGGAGTAAGAATTGTATTAGAAAATATTCCAACAGTACGATCAGTAGCTATTGGATTATGGATTAAAGCAGGTTCTGTAAATGAAAATGAAACAAATAATGGTGTTTCACATTTTCTTGAGCATATGTTTTTTAAAGGAACGACAACAAGAAGTGCAAAAGAGATCGCAGAGAGCTTTGATAGCATTGGTGGACAAGTAAACGCCTTTACTTCAAAAGAATATACTTGTTACTATGCAAAAGTGCTAGACAATCATGCAAAGTATGCACTTGATGTTTTAGGGGATATGTACTTTAACTCAACTTTTGATTCAGAAGAGTTAAATAAAGAAAAAAATGTAGTGTTTGAAGAAATTAAAATGTATGAAGACACACCAGATGATATTGTTCATGATTTACTAAGTAAAGCAGTTTATGAAAAAAATCCTCTAGCCTATCCAATTTTAGGTACGGAACAAACATTATCTACTTTTACTAGTGATACATTAAAGCAATATGTTCATGATATGTATACGCCAGATCGTCTTGTTATCAGTATTGCTGGAAATGTTGATGAAAGCTTTATTAAAGAAGTGGAAAAGCTTTTCGGAAATTTTGAGCGTGGTAAAAATAGAAGTAAAGAACAAGATAAACCATTATTTCATACGAATAGATTAAACCGTAAAAAAGATACCGAACAAGCACATTTATGCTTAGGTTATGAAGGTTTGCCAATAGGACATCCTGATGCTTATAGCCTAATTGTTATGAACAATATACTTGGTGGAAGTATGAGCAGTCGTTTGTTCCAAGAGGTCCGTGAGCAAAGAGGATTAGCATATTCTGTTTATTCGTATCATTCAGGTTATCAAGATAGCGGTCTTGTAACAATCTACGGTGGTACTGGAGCAAATCAAATGGATATCCTATTTGAAACGATTCAGAATACAATTGCTACTTTTAAAGCAGAAGGAATCACTTCTAAAGAATTAAAAAACAGCAAAGAACAATTAAAAGGAAATCTAATGCTTAGTTTAGAAAGTACGAATAGTCGTATGAGTCGAAATGGTAAAAATGAACTAATGCTTGGAATGCATCGATCATTAGATGAAATTGTAGAATTGATTGATGCGGTATCTGAAGAAACAGTTGCTGAAATTACTAATAAAGTCTTCAAAGATGAATTCGCTATGGCTTATATTAGTCCTCAAGGAGAATAAATGCAAAAGGGTGTCTCAAAAAGAAAGTTATTGGGAACACCCTTTTTCTTATATTCCAATTCTTTCTTTAATGAAAGACAAAAAAAGGGAAGAGCTATTTACCAAAAAAGATCTTAGTTTTTTAGTGGATAAAGCCAGACCAGCATATAAAGGTAGATTAAAGAGGAAAGTGAACATCTTGAAGCAGAATCCAACTTTACTTATATGAGCCACTTGTTCATAGGAAACAAACAATGGGAAAACAGTCTTTTTATTCAAGAATTACTTCTAAGTTGTTGATTTGTCTTATATGTATAGAATAGGACAAAATAAAGAGGTGACTGCATTGATGAGATTAAGTGAATTAAGTGGTAAGGAAATCGTTGATGTAAAACGTGCAGAACGATTAGGTGTATTAGGTCAGACTGATTTAGAAATTAATGAACACGGACAAATATTGGCACTTATCATTCCATCAGTGAAATGGTTTGGATTTAAGCGGAATGGCAATGAAACAAGAGTTCCATGGCGACATATAAAAAAGATTGGGGCGGATATGATTATCATTGATATCCCTGATTCACAGTATGAAAATAAAGGCGAATAGAAGAGTAAGAATAAACGTCTCATTAAGGGACGTTTTTTTATTGTATCGGGTTAAGATAATTTTCAACATCCGCAAATGAGGATATAGAGCTATGTATCTATTCCATTGGATGAAGTCACAAATGGACACATTCTTTATAGATGATTTTTATAATGAAATTAAAGGACAAACGCTTTTCTTAATTGGCATTCACCTATTACCCAAACGATTCATAATATGAGATAGAAAAAATGAATTATGTTTTTATGTCTGAAAAGCTTTGTAGATTGAGTGAGCAACTCTCATTAAGGACATTATCTTCTTATTAAGATAGAGGATACTTCCTATAAAGCTTGATTTGATTATGAAAACTTTAAGTATTGAAATGTTACGATTAAAATTGCTTTCAAAGTAGGTGATAGGTTGTGCTTACAGGTATGCAAATTGCTGTAATTGGCGGGGATGCTAGACAGCTTGAGGTCATAAAAAATTTAATTGAGCAAGATGCCAAAATATCATTAATTGGTTTTGAACAGCTTGATCATGCTTTTTCTGGTGCGGTAAAGGAAAAATTAGATGAAATAGATTTTTCAGAAATTGATGCCATTATTTTACCTGTACCTGGTACGAATTCAGAAGGAAAAATCGAAACGATTTTTTCGAATGAGACGGTTGTTTTGACAAGCGAGGTTTTATCTAAAACTATGCCTCATTGCGTTATATATTCAGGGATTAGTAATAAATATTTAGATTCGATCACGAAAAAGACAAACCGTAAATTAGTTCAATTATTTGAAAGAAATGATGTTGCAATCTATAACAGTATACCAACAGTTGAAGGAACAATCATGATGGCCATACAACATACAGATTTCACGATACATGGTAGTCGTGTTGTTGTTTTAGGGCTTGGAAGAACAGGAATGAGTGTCGCTCGCGCGTTTCAATCTTTAGGTGCAAAAGTGAAAGTTGGAGCTAGAAAAAGTGAACATATTGCAAGAATAACAGAAATGGGACTAGAGCCATTTTATTTAGAGTATTTAACAGATGCAGTAAATGATGCTGATATTTGTATTAATACGATTCCTATTCAAATTATAACAGCAAAGGTGATTGCGGGTATGCCAGCTCACACGTTAATTATTGATCTAGCATCAAAACCGGGTGGTACGGATTTTCGATATGCTGAAAAAAGGGGAATAAAAGCATTGTTAGCTCCTGGTTTACCTGGGATTGTTGCACCAAAAACAGCGGGAAAAATACTAGCGAATGTACTTTCTCAATTACTGCAAGAGGATTACAAGATACGAAAGGGGAAAGACAAATGAGTTTACAAGGAAAAAGAATTGGATTTGGTGTAACAGGATCTCATTGTACTTATGATATTGTTTTTCCCGAGATTGAAAAACTCGTGAATGAAGGAGCAGAAGTTATTCCTATAGTAACTCATACTGTAACGAATACGAATACTCGATTTGGTAAGGGCGAAGAGTGGGTAGAACGCTTTGTTTCTATTACGGGTCACCCTATTGTTGATAGTATTGTGAAGGCAGAACCGTTAGGTCCTAAGATGCCACTAGACTGTATGGTAATTGCTCCTTTAACAGGTAATTCTATGAGTAAGTTTGCCAATGCCTTAACGGATTCACCTGTATTAATGGCGGCTAAAGCAACATTAAGAAATTATCGTCCAGTGGTATTAGGTATATCTACTAATGATGCATTAGGATTAAATGGAGTTAATTTAATGAAGTTAATGGCAGCAAAAGATATATATTTTATTCCATATGGGCAAGATGATCCTCAAAATAAACCCAAATCTATGGTTGCACAAATGTCTTTAATAAAAGAAACAATTGAGGCGGCACTTAATCGTGAACAAATCCAGCCGGTAATTATTGAAAAATTCCGTCAATCCTAATAATATATAAAGAATAGCATGATGTAAGAAATAAAAGAAAGAAAATTCTTTTCTTTCTTTTATGTTTTAATATGTTAAAATCAAACGTATATAGTGTATATTCAAAGTAGTTATATAAGCAGGAATCAATTTTATTTCTACTTATATTAAATAAAAATGATTGCTAAAAGGATAGAAATGGGGTATGGATTGGTGAAAGAGATTAAAGGATTACATGTAGCAGTAGTAGGAGCAACTGGAGCAGTTGGACAACAAATGTTGAAAACATTAGAGAAAAGAAATTTTCCAATAAAGCAATTAACTCTTTTATCTTCTTCACGCTCTGCTGGAAGTAAAATTGAATTTAAGGGTTCAGAATATACAGTTCAAGAGGCAAAACCAGAATCTTTTGAGGGAGTTGATATCGCTTTATTCAGTGCAGGAGGAAGTGTTTCTTTACAATTAGCACCTGAAGCCGCTAAGCGCGGAGCAATTGTTGTAGATAATACAAGTGCATTTAGAATGGATGAAAATGTTCCATTAGTAGTACCAGAAGTTAATGAAGAAGACCTGAAAAAACATAATGGTATTATTGCTAACCCTAACTGTTCTACAATTCAAATGGTCGTTGCTCTAGAGCCACTTCGTCAAGCTTATGGCTTAAACAAAGTTTTAGTGTCAACTTATCAAGCAGTTTCAGGTTCGGGCGCAGCTGCGATTGAAGAATTAGAACAGCAAACTCAACAAATTTTAAATGCTGAAGAAATAAATCCGCAAATTTTACCAGTAAAATCTGACGAGAAACATTATCAAATTGCTTTTAATGCGATTCCGCAAATTGACAAGTTCCAAGATAATGGTTTTACCTATGAAGAAATGAAAATGATTAATGAAACGAAGAAAATTATGCATCTACCTGAATTGCCTGTAGCTGCTACATGTGTTAGAATCCCTGTTCAAACAGGTCATTCTGAATCACTTTATATTGAAGTAGATAAATCAGGTGTTTCAGTTTCAGATATTAAAGCATTATTAGCGGATGCACCAGGTGTAGTTTTACAAGATCAACCAGAAGAACAGCTATATCCAATGCCAGCAGCTTGCGTAGGGAAAAATGACGTATTTGTTGGAAGAATTAGAAAAGATTTAGATGAGGATAAAGGCTTCCATATGTGGGTGGTTTCTGATAATCTTTTAAAAGGAGCAGCTTGGAATTCTGTTCAAATTGCTGAAAGTCTTATAAAACTAGAATTAGTTTCATTAAAATAACTATATCTATAATTATTAGACTCAGCCTTTCTTTTCCATGAAAGGCTGAGTTCATTTGAGGTGTAACAATGGATATAATCGTACAGAAGTTTGGCGGTACATCAGTAAAGGATGAAGAAAGCCGTGCACATGCTAGAAAACATATTGAAAAAGCAGTTAAGGATGGCTATAAAGTAGTAGTTGTTGTATCAGCAATGGGTAGAAAAGGTGATCCTTATGCAACAGATACTTTATTATCTTTAGTAGATGGTTCTAAGAGTAAAATTTCAAAAAGAGAGCAGGATTTATTGCTATCTGTGGGTGAAACAATATCTTCTGTCGTTTTTGCAAATATGCTCCTTCAACATGGAATTAATGCAACTGCATATACAGGTGCTCAAGCTGGTTTCCGTACGAATAATGATCATACAAATGCAAAAATTATCGACATGAAATGTGATAGAATTGTAAAAGAGCTTGAGGATTATGACGTTGTAGTCGTTGCAGGTTTCCAAGGTGTTACGAGAAATGGAGATATCACAACGATAGGAAGAGGTGGTAGTGATACGTCAGCTGCTGCTATTGGAGCTGCCCTGCAAGCACAATGGGTTGATATCTTTACAGATGTAGAAGGTATTATGACAGCTGACCCTCGTATTGCCGAAAATGCAAGGGCACTATCAGTTGTTACCTACAATGAAGTTTGTAATATGGCCTATCAAGGAGCTAAGGTGATTCATCCTCGTGCTGTTGAAATAGCTATGGCAGCCAAAGTACCTATTCGAATTCGCTCAACATATAGTGATGGATTGGGTACACTTGTTACCTCAGTACATCGAGAATCGCGAGGTAGTGATATAAGCGACCGTTTAGTAACAGGGATTGCTCATTTAAATAAAATTTCACAAATTCGTGTAAATGCAAAAAAAGATCAATATAATTTGCAAACAGACGTATTTCAAGCAATGGCGAATGCATCCATAAGTGTTGATTTTATCAACATTTCGCCAAATGGTGTTGTTTATACGGTAAATGAGGAAATGACAGATCGAGCGATTTCTGTTCTTGAAAATATCGGTTATGAACCAATGATTGTTAGAAATTGTGCAAAAGTTTCAGTTGTTGGTGCAGGAATTGCTGGTGTACCAGGCGTTACTGCAAAAATCGTAACAGCATTATCCGAAAAAGGTATTAGCATTTTGCAAGCTGCAGATAGTCATACGACTATCTGGGTATTAGTAAGAGAGGAACATTTAGCAGAAGCAGTAAATGCATTACATGATGCATTTGAACTTCATGTTGAATATGATGAAGCCCATTTATAAGAGAAAACACTCTCAACAACAAAAATTAGGAGTGAAAGTATGATTTCTTTCGGAAAAGTTTCAACGGCAATGGTAACGCCATTTGACCATAAAGGGAATATTGATTTTGTAAAAATAACAAAGTTAGTCAACTATTTAATTGAAAATGGAACAGATTCTATTGTTGTATCTGGTACAACTGGGGAATCTCCAACTCTTTCAACTGAAGAAAAATTAGCGCTTTTTCAACATGTTGTAAAAGTGGCTGACAAGCGTATTCCTATCATAGCGGGAACTGGAAGTAACAATACGTATGGGTCAATCGAATTAACAAAAAAAGCAGAGAAAATAGGAGTAGATGCCATTTTAGCGGTGGCACCTTATTATAATAAGCCTAATCAAGCTGGTTTATATGAGCATTTTAAAGCAATTGCTGAAAGTACGACATTACCAGTCATGCTATACAATATTCCAGGAAGATCTGTTGTTAAAATCCACCCTGATACAGTAGTGAAGCTATCAGAGATTCCAAATATTGTAGCCATTAAAGAAGCAACAAGTGATTTTGCTTCTGCAACAGAAATTATATCTCGTACAGCTGATGATTTTATGCTTTATAGTGGTGATGATTATTTAACCCTTCCGATGCTATCTATTGGAGCTACAGGAGTAGTTTCAGTAGCTTCCCATATCATTGGTAATGAGATGCAAGAGATGATAGAGGCCTTTTATATGGGGGATTTAACGAAAGCAGCTCATCTGCACCAAAAAGTAGTTCCAATCATGAATGCAATGTTTATGGCACCAAGCCCAGCTCCAGTAAAAACAGCATTGCAGATGAAAGGAATTGATGTAGGGTCTGTTCGTTTACCTTTGGTACCTTTAACATCAGAAGAGAGAGAAGTATTAAGCAGTATTATTCATAAGTAAGATTCAATTTTGATTTTAATAGAGATGAATAGGCGGAAATCCTTGAGACTCATGTGGAAAAGCAGACGGATTGAAGTTGTAATCAACAATTGAAAATGAACACAGTCAATTAAGGTAGATCGTCAAGAGTATTACTTTTGACGATCTACTTTTTTTCGTATTTTGTTCAGGCTGTTTTCTAGAAGATTGGTGATTCATCATACATAAGGTGTATAAAATTAGTGAGATAAAAAGGCAGTGGATTGAAGCGTAGCTAAGGACTGTAGTGAGATAGTTAAAATTCATTCCACAGGTACTATGTATGTGCTGGGGATACTTATCTCTCGCTCACGGAAAGCGAGCATCCTGTAACAAAATTCAACTTATTTTCACGCTTTTTTAATAGGCTACAAAGTTTGCACAGCTAGTGTGGAAGATAGAGCAGAATGGGAAAAAATTATTGTAATATTTTATATTAATAAAAGAATCTGTTTCAGTAGTTTTTCGTGAGTATTTCGTAAATATAACGAGATATACTGAAAAAAGTTGAACATGTTTTTTTATGATAAACTATGCATGAATTTTAAGAATTTCATAATTAGTAAATTTGTTCACATTATTAAATGGTTGATATATAAATTTTACATACTGTATAATAGACATAATTTCGATTGTACGGAGCGGTTTTATATTAGGAGGAAAACACGTGAAAAATAAACAGATTAGTAATATTAAAGTTGTCTCTCTTGGTGGACAAGGAGAACTCGGAAAAAACATGTATGCAATAGAAGTTTATAATCAAATTTTTGTTTTGGATGCAGGTTTGATGTTTCCAGAAGATGAGATGCTAGGAATAGATGTAGTAATTCCTGATGTAACATATTTATTAGAGAACAAAGAAAAAATTCAGGGGATTTTTATTAGTCATGGCCATGAAGATCATATAGGTGCATTACCGTATATTTTAAATTACGTGAATGTTCCTATTTATGGGACACAATTAAGTATAGAATTAATTAAATTAAGATTAAAAGAAAACAAGTATAAAGGAAAAGTTGATTTTGTAGAAGTAACAAATGAAAGTGAATTGCATTTCCAAGATGTTATGATATCTTTCTTTAAAACAAATCATAGTATTCCTGGTTCACTTGGTGTTTGCTTGCATACAGAGGAAGGATGCATTGTCTATACTGGAGATTTTAAATTTGATCAAGCAGCTTCTAAGTTATACGCGGCAGATATCGGAAAAATGGCCAGAATTGGTGAAGAAGGCGTTCTTTTATTATTATCAGATAGTACTGGCGCAGAAAAGCCAGGCTATACAGCTTCAGAGTTTTTGGTTGAAAAGGAAATGATTGATGTTTTTCAAGCGATTGAAGGAAAAGTAATCATTGCCTCATTTGCAACTAATATTAATACGATTCAACATACTGTGAATGCTGCGAGTAAAAGCAAAAGAAAAGTTGCCATTGTTGGAAATGAAATGAAACAAATATACGAATTGTGTATCCAGACTGGCAATATTATCGTAGAAGATGACATTGTTATTCCGATAGCTGAGGCAAACCAATATGATGATAGCCAAATCGTTATATTGACAGCAGGAGCTAAAGGAGAGCCAATCTCAGCATTAGAAAGAATGGCTAAACGAAATCATAAACAAATTACTATAAAAGAAAAAGACGCAGTGATGATAGCAGCTTCCCCAGTTCGAGGTGGTGAGCTTTCGCTTTCAAAAGCCATAGATTTATTGTACCGCGCTGGAGTAAATGTGATTGGTGGAAAGCGTACTGTTTACGTTCCAGGTCATGGGAGTCAAGATGAATTAAAAATGATGATGAATTTATTAAAACCAAAATTTATCATGCCAATTCATGGTGAATATCGTATGTTAATTGCTCATAGTAAATTAGCAAAAGAAAGTGGTATTCCAGATGAAAATATTATTATCGCTGAAAATGGCGACGTGGCTGAGATATCAAATGGAAAAGCGAGGATTTCAAGTAAAGTTACTGCAGGAAATATACTGATAGATGGGATTGGTATTGGAGATGTTGGAAACATTGTTCTTCGAGATCGTCGTCTTCTTTCACAAGATGGAATACTAATTGTTGTAGTTACACTGGATAAAGCGACGAAGTCAATTGTTTCTGGTCCAGAAATTATTACAAGAGGCTTTGTATATGTAAGAGAGTCTGAAAAATTAATTGAAAATGCAGTTGGTATTGTAAGAGAAGCTGTAGAAAAAAATGTTAATTCAAGTAACTTTGATTGGTCAAGTCTGAAGCAAGATATTCGTGAATCTTTAAATTCACATTTATATGAAGCGACAAAAAGAAGACCTATGATCTTACCGATTATTATGGAAATCTAATATCAAATAATAATTTAGAAGGTGTTTTCTAAAAGTAATATTTTTAGAAAACACCTTTATTTTTTCTCGTTATAGGTCCGGTTATTTAAGAATGAAGACTAGAGCCTCCGTTCATACTAAATTTATATACTTGAAAGGGGACTATTGATGAATAACAACCAAAGCTTTTCTTCACAAGATAATGAGAAACAAGAAGAGAAAGGACCGTCTTTAATAGATAAAATACAACAATTAGGGCAAACCAATATTCCACAAATGTCAGATTCGAAAATTCACTGTTTGACTATTATTGGTCAGATAGAAGGCCATATGGCATTGCCACCACAAAATAAAACTACGAAATACGAGCATGTCATTCCTCAAATTGTAGCGATTGAACAAAATCCAAAAATAGAAGGTTTACTCGTTATATTAAATACAGTAGGCGGAGATGTGGAAGCAGGTCTTGCATTAGCTGAAATGTTAGCATCTTTGTCGAAACCGTCTGTTTCCATTGTGCTAGGTGGAGGTCATTCGATTGGGGTGCCTATCGCGGTTAGCTGTAGCCATAGCTTTATTGCTGAAACGGCTACCATGACGATTCATCCTATTCGATTAACGGGGTTAGTCATTGGAGTCCCACAGACCTTTGAATACTTGGACAAAATGCAGGATAGAGTGATTCATTTTGTAACAAAGCATAGTAATATTTCTGAGGAAGATTTTAAAGAGCTGATGTTTGCTAAAGGGAATTTAACGCGAGATATAGGTACAAATGTGGTAGGGAAAGATGCTGTTGAAATAGGGTTGATAGATGGTGTAGGAGGTGTAGGTGAGGCAATGCGAAAGCTAAACAGTCTGATAGAAGAAAGGAAAACGAATAATCCTATTGAGGGTGAATTGCAATGATATTGTATACTATCATGCCTCAAGAATCGGTTTTTCCAGCAGATGAAAACAGCTATAATCAATATGAAAGCTTTTATTATAAGGGTGTTTTAGTTACAGCTGAACGTACTTCTACTAGTCGATATCGGATTGTTCAAATCTCTAGTACAGATCCAAATGACTATTTGAATAGTGAATTTCAGCCGGGAAGTTGTATAGTGGCGTCCAACTTCGAGTTCAACCAGTGACCTATTTCATGTTATAATACGAATAGAATACAAAGTATAAAATTTTTGGACAAAATGAAATAAGCAGCCGGTAAGGCTGCTTTAACTAGGTTATAACCTTTTTCATAAGATAAGAAAGCATATAATTTGGGGACTAGTTCGATGTTTAACTCCAGTGCCATAGACCCTTTAAGTTTTTAAGTCAATCCGTTCATAATTTTCTGGATGGCTTACATTCTGCTAGTTGGGGTTAGAAAGGAGCTTGTGCTTTTCTTTATCATTATGTTGTCATTTTCATGTTTGAAGATAAGTAGCAATAGTTTTATTAGAAAGTTTGGGTGAAAAAATGGCAAAAAGAAAAAGAAGAAGAAAGAGCAAAAGCTCTACCGCATTAAAGAAAACGTTACAATTTGAAATTATAGGTATTATCTTAGTTGGATTGTCTATTATTGCCATTGCTCAATTAGGAGCTTTCGGCCATGCATTATCTTTATTTTCTCGGTTTTTTATGGGGGAATGGAGCATTATATTGCTAGTAGGTATTCTTTTACTAGGGTTATATTTTATGGTGAAAAGAGCTCTACCATATTTATTAACTAGACAGCTTATAGGGATATATTTAATTATTGCAAGCATCCTTTTATTAAGTCATGTTACCTTATTTGATTTATTATCTGAAGGTGGTCCATTTGCAAAGCCTAGTGTTTTGCTTAATACATGGGAACTTTTTTGGCTGGAAGCCACAGGGAAAGTAACTTCTAGTGATTTAGGTGGCGGAATGTTTGGGGCAATTCTATTTGCTACTTTCAATTTTCTATTCGCTGAAGCAGGCGCAAAAATAGCAGCTTTTATTTGTATTATAGTAGGAATCATTTTACTAACTGGTAGAACATTTGGTGATGTATTCTCAAAAACCATGACAAGCCTTGCGACATTTCTTGGAAAGCAGTGGCGTGCCTTTGTTCAAGATGTTAAAGAATTAAAGAATAAAAAAGAGAATAGTGAGAAGAAGAAGCCTAAAAAAGAAAAACAAAATCTAGACGAACCGCATCAAAATGAAGAAGAATACATAGAATCTAGTAATACACCAATCATAAGATCATATGCTGAAAATATCTACGATCAAGCGAATGAATCAAACGTAAAAAGTAAACCTAATGAGCCGAATGAAGTAGAAGAATCTAGTGACATTAAAATAATCTTACAGCGGACTTCGAATAATCAAGAAGATATGAGTGCTGTCGAACACTATCCTATTGAAACGATGAACTTTGTAGATACTGACAATACGGACTATGAGTTACCCCCTCTAACGTTATTACGTTCCGCTAAAAAAACGGATCAGTCAAACGAAAACAAGCGCATAGAAAAAAATATTATGAAATTACAAGAAACATTTGAAAGTTTTGGCGTGGATGTCAATGTGAAAGAAGGTCAATGTGGTCCATCGGTTACAAAGTATATCGTTGTTCCTGGGGCAGGTGTAAAGGTGAGTAAAATTGTCAGCTTATCTGATGATATTGCTTTAGCATTAGCAGCTAAAGGAATTCGTATTGAGGCTCCTATACCTGGTATTTCTGCTATTGGTATTGAAGTGCCAAATTCAGAAGTGGCTATGGTCTCATTAAGAGAGGTTCTTGAATCCAAACCAGCGAATAAGCATCAATCAAAATTATTAATTGGACTTGGAAAAGATGTATATGGAAATGCTGTAATGGCTGAGCTAAACAAAATGCCTCACTTGTTGGTAGCTGGGGCAACAGGCTCAGGAAAATCAGTTTGTATAAACGGAATTATTACAAGCATTCTAACAAATGCAAAGCCGCATGAAGTGAAATTAATGATGATTGATCCTAAAATGGTAGAATTGAATATGTATAATGGGATTCCTCATTTATTAGCGCCTGTTGTCACAGATGCAAAAAAAGCCTCACAGGCGTTGAAAAAAGTTGTAAATGAAATGGAAAGACGTTATGAACTATTTGCCCATACTGGGACTAGAAATATCGAAGGCTACAATGATTATATAAGACTTCATAATATGGAAAATGAAGAGAAGCAATCTTCCTTACCTTTTATTGTTGTCATAGTAGATGAGTTGGCTGATTTAATGATGGTTGCATCTTCCGATGTAGAAGATGCTATTACGAGACTAGCACAAATGGCTCGTGCTGCAGGTATTCATTTAATCATAGCCACACAAAGACCTTCTGTAGATGTAATTACGGGTGTTATTAAAGCAAATATTCCTTCACGTATAGCATTTAGTGTTTCATCCATGACAGATTCTAGAACAATATTGGACATGGGTGGTGCGGAGAAATTGTTAGGTAGAGGAGACATGCTATTTTTACCTGTAGGTGCATCTAAACCAATTAGGGTTCAAGGAGCGTTCTTATCTGATCAAGAAGTAGAGGATATTGTAGCCTTTGTGATATCACAACAACAAGCTCAATATCATGAAGATATGATTCCAGATGAAGCAGGAGAAGTTAAAGGAGAAGTAGAAGATGCCTTATATGATTCTGCTGTTCAGTTAGTCATTGAAATGGAAACGGCCTCAGTTTCTATGCTACAAAGAAGATTTAGAATTGGTTACTCACGTGCAGCACGATTAATTGATGAAATGGAAGCTAGAGGTATTGTAGGACCTTATGAAGGTAGTAAGCCTCGGTCTGTATTAGTAGATAAAGAGCAATTTGAACAAAATGTAAAACATTCGTAATGTTTTTGAAGAAACGAATGGATTTTTATAGGTAATAATGACTAATGTTTGAAAAAAAGTATAAGAATTTCATTGTTTCTTCAAAATTTCAGTTTAGACTATTTATTTATTTTTTAAAAAATGATAATCTATAAACGATTAGTAGGAAGATCACACATCTGAGGTCTGAAGTCTTAGGTGTAATTGTTTTGGGGGTAACATCATGTCAATAAAATTAGATCATCGTCATCTATATCTTCAAGTTATTGAAAAAATAAAAAAAGATATAGAAGACGGAGTATACACAGAAAAGGAAAAACTACCATCGGAATTTGAGTTGGCTAAACAGTTAGGTGTTAGCAGAGCAACTCTAAGAGAGGCATTACGTATCTTAGAGGAGGAGCATGTGATCATTCGCAAGCACGGTGTTGGAACGTTCATCAATTCTAAACCGATGTTTAGTTCAGGTATTGAACAACTTTCTAGTGTGACGTCTATGATTGAACAAGCTGGCATGAAACCTGGTACAATTTTTTTGAGTTCAACTACTCAGCCTCCTTCGGACGAAACGATGCGTTTATTTCATTGTCAAGAAGATGATTCTCTTGTAGTAATTGAAAGGCTTCGTACTGCAAATGATGAACCTGTTGTGTACTGCCTTGATAAAATTTTGAAAAAACATTTGCCTGATGGATACTTGCACCAAGAATCTCTTTTCAATTTTTTAGAGAGCTATTCATCAATTAAAGTTACATACGCAGTATCACAAATAGAACCTATCGGATACCATGAGAAGATTTCACCACTTCTACAATGTGAAACAGATACCGCTTTGCTGGTACTGAAACAAATGCATTATGATGAAAATGATCGCCCAGTCCTATATTCACTTAATTATTTTAAGTCTAATAAATTTAGCTTTCATGTATTAAGAAAAAGAGTATAGTAAGTTGAGTTCTACTAATCAAAAACATATATTAGGAGGTTTTACCTTGAAAAAGCGTAAAATGGGGTTAGCGCTATCTCTAGTATTGGCTGCTGGTACAATGCTTGGAGCATGTGGTAAAAGCGATGACAAAAAAGAAAATGCTGGGTCTGGAGATGCTGATAAGAAACATTTTTCAGTAGCGATGGTTACAGACGTTGGTGGAGTTGACGATAAGTCATTCAACCAATCTGCTTGGGAAGGTCTTCAAGCATTTGGTAAAGAAAATGGAATGGAAAAGGGTAAAGGCGGATATGAGTACCTACAATCAACTGGTGATCAAGATTACGTGCCACATTTAAATACCCTTGTTCGTAATAAATTTGATTTAATCTACGGTATTGGTTACCTATTACAACCTGCAGTTGAAGAAGTTGCAAAACAACAACCAAATTCTAAATTTGCAATTGTTGATTCAGTAATTGACCAACCAAACGTAGCAAGTATTACATTTAAAGAACATGAAGGTTCTTTCCTAGTTGGTGTTGCTGCTGCACTTACAACAAAATCAAATAAAATTGGTTTCGTTGGTGGAGTTGATGGAGCTCTAATTAATAAATTTGAAGCAGGATTCGTAGCAGGTGTTAAATCTGTAAAACCTGATGCAGAAGTTAAAGTTCAATACGCTGGTGACTTTGGTAAACCAGAACTTGGTAAAGAAATTGCTAACGCTATGTACTCTCAAGGTGTAGACGTAATCTACCACGCTTCAGGTGGTACAGGTAATGGTGTATTTACAGCTGCTAAAGAGAGAAAGCAAAAAGATCCAAATGCTAACGTATGGGTTATCGGTGTTGACCGTGACCAAGTTGAAGAAGGTAAAGTTCCTGGAACAGATACAACAATCACTCTTACTTCAATGGTTAAACGTGTAGATATCGCTGTTAAAGACTTAGCTACAAAAGCTAAAGATGGAAAATTCCCTGGTGGAGAAGAAATCCAATATGGTCTTGGTGAAAATGCAGTTTCTGTCTCTGAATCTGGTGGAAATCTTTCTGCAGACACTCTTAAAGTAGTTGGTGAGTGGACAGAGAAAATTAAAAATGGTGAAGTAGAAGTACCATCAACTCGTGATGAATTGAAAAAAATGAAATTCTAATATATTTACAACAATTGAAGGAATGCCGTTCTTGTGGTATTCCTTCAATTACTGATTAGGAGAGAGTTTTGTAAAATAAAGAAAGTTTATTAGGTTAAGAGATTTTTGATAGGATGCCCTTATAGGCTCTAGTTATAATAGACGGTTGAAGCAGAGCAATAGAAAAATTAAATGAAAGGTTCTAAGTTGTAAGACTTCTTACAAGTTTTCCTTTGATTTTTCTAAAAAAGCAAGATATTTACAATAAAGTAAAAAGGTATGTGAATTTAACTTGCGTTGTACACAAGGGAGTGAAAATAGTGGAGTATGTAATAGAAATGCTAAATATCAGAAAGGAATTTCCGGGTATTGTAGCTAATGATGATATTACAGTGCAATTGAAAAAAGGTGAAATTCATGCATTATTAGGTGAAAATGGTGCAGGGAAGTCTACTTTAATGAATGTACTTTTCGGCTTATATCAGCCAGAAAAAGGGCAGATACGAGTAAGAGGAGAAGAAGTTAAGATAACAAATCCTAATATTGCAAATGATTTAGGAATTGGAATGGTGCATCAGCATTTTATGCTTGTTGATACACTATCAGTTACGGAGAATATTATTTTAGGTAAAGAGCCGACTGAACTAGGAAAAATTAAACTTAAAGAAGCTAGTGAGGAAGTTCGAAGAATCTCTGAACAATATGGTTTACAAGTAGATCCTAATGCAAAGATTGCAGATATTTCTGTCGGTATGCAACAAAGAGTAGAGATTTTAAAAACGTTATATCGTGGAGCAGAAATATTAATCTTTGATGAACCTACAGCGGTATTAACACCTCAAGAAATTAAAGAATTAATCTCCATAATGAAAAAATTAATTGCTGAAGGAAAATCCATTATTCTTATCACACATAAGCTTAAAGAAATTATGGAAGTTTGTGATCGTGTTACAGTTATACGTAAGGGTAAAGGAATCGGAACAGTAAATGTTTCTGATACAAATCCAGATCATCTTGCTAGTTTAATGGTTGGACGAGAAGTAGTGTTTACCACAGAAAAAGTTGAATCTCAGCCAAAACAAGAAGTTCTTTCAATTCAAAATTTAGTTGTGAAAGATACACGAAACGTCGTGGCTGTAAATAATTTAAATCTAACCGTGAGAGCAGGAGAAATAGTTGGTATTGCAGGGGTAGATGGTAATGGTCAATCGGAGTTAATTGAAGCTATAACAGGTTTAAAGAAAATTGAATCTGGATCGATTAAATTAAACGATAAAGATATTACGAAACTTACACCACGAAAAGTAACAGAATCAGGTTTAGGTCATATTCCACAAGATCGCCATAAGCATGGATTAGTATTAGATTTTTCAATGAGTGAAAATATGGTTTTACAAACGTATTATCAAAAACCTTATTCTCAATATGGAATCTTAAATGATAAAGTGATTGAGAAGAAGGCTAAAGAATTAATAGCTGAATACGATGTTCGTACGCCAAGTGAGAAAACATTGGCAAGAGCTCTTTCGGGTGGAAATCAACAGAAAGCAATTATCGGTAGAGAGATTGATAGAAATCCAGATTTATTGATTGCAGCACAACCAACACGTGGATTAGATGTAGGGGCAATCGAATTTATTCATAAAAAATTAATTGAACAACGCGATAATGGAAAAGCTGTTTTACTTGTTTCATTTGAATTAGAAGAGATTATGAATGTTAGTGATCGAATTGCAGTTATGTACGAAGGCCAAATCGTTGATATCGTTGATCCTAAAGAAACAACAGAACAAGAACTTGGACTATTGATGGCAGGTAGTAAACGTAAGGAAGCGGGGGATTTAAACCATGTCTAAACGTATGGTCAATATTTTAGTACCCGTTATAGCGGTATTATTAGGATTAATAGCTGGTGCTATTATTATGTTAATTAGTGGTTATAATCCAATTGAAGGATATTCTGCTCTGATCTCAGGTGTATTTGGAGAGTCTTTTTACATTGGAGAAACCATTCGTCAAATCACCCCTTTAATTTTAGCTGGTATAGCTGTAGCATTCGCTTTTAGAACAGGATTATTTAACATTGGGGTTGAAGGTCAGTTAATTGTGGGTTGGTTAGCTGCCGTTTGGGTTGGTACTGCCTTTGATTTACCAAAAATCATTCATTTACCTTTAGCGATTATAGCTGCTGTTGTTGCAGGTGCTTTTTGGGCTTTTATACCAGGATTGTTAAAAGCGAAATTCCGTGTACATGAAGTAATTGTAACCATTATGATGAACTATATTGCATTACACTTAACGAACTTTTTAATTGTAAATGTGTTAACGGATCATAAAGACAAAACAGAGAATATTGCTAGTACGGCATCTCTACGTTCACCATGGCTTGAAAGCTTAACGGATTACTCACGTGTTCATTGGGGAATATTGTTAGCTCTATTCGGTGCTTTCTTAATGTGGTTCATCTTAGAAAAAACAAAAACAGGATTTGAACTGCGATCAGTTGGTTTTAATGATGAAGCGTCACGTTATGCTGGTATGAACGTTAATAAAAATATTATTCTATCAATGGCTATTTCAGGTGCGTTTGCAGGACTTGCAGGTGCGATGGAAGGGCTTGGAACATTTGAATATGCAGCAATTAAAGGTGGATTTACAGGCGTAGGTTTTGACGGTATTGCTGTTGCCTTACTTGGAGGAAATATTGGAATTGGTATTGTTCTTGCTGGAACATTATTCGGTGCTTTGAAAATGGGTGCAATCAATATGCCATTTGAAGCTGGTGTTCCGCTAGAATTAGTTGATATTGTTATTGCGTTAATTATTTTCTTTGTTGCATCAAGCTATGCTATTCGTATGTTTTTAGAACGAAAAAATCGTAAGGGGGCGAAATAAGTGAGTATAGTTGAAATCCTGCAAATTGTAGTTCCTTCTATGATTGCTTTAGCTGCTCCTCTTATTTTTACTGCATTAGGTGGAGTTTTCTCAGAACGTTCAGGTGTTGTAAACATCGGACTTGAAGGATTAATGGTATTTGGAGCATTCACTTCTATCGTTTTCAATTTAACATTTGCTGACCAATTGGGTGGTTTAACACCTTGGGTTGCTATGTTAGTTTCAATGGTAGTGGGTATGGTATTTTCACTTTTGCATGCAGTAGCTTCTATTACTTTCCGTGCAAATCAAGTTGTAAGTGGTGTTGCTATTAACTTTCTAGCAACAGGTTTATGTTTATTCTTAGTAAAACTTTTATATGATGGAAAAGGTCAAACAGACTTTATCCAACAGACTTTTAGTAAAATTGATATTCCTATATTAAGCAAAATTCCGGTGATTGGAGATATCTTCTTTTCTCATCAATACGCTATCGCATATATTGCTTTAATTATTCCATTTATTGCTTGGTATGTCCTATTTAAAACTCCATTTGGTCTAAGAATTCGTGCTGTAGGGGAGCATCCTATGGCTGCTGATACAATGGGAGTAAATGTTTCAAAAATTCGTTACCTAAGTGTTGTTATTTCTGGAGCCCTTGCTGGTATCGGTGGTGGTATCCATGCAACAACTGTAACACTAGATTTTAGTCATGCAACAATTAATGGTCAAGGTTTCATGGCATTAGCAGCTATGATTTTTGGTAAATGGCATCCACTTGGTGCGTTAGGTGCCGCACTATTCTTTGGATTAGCGAATAGTTTAAGTATAGTAGGGGCGCAACTTCCGTTCTTTAAAGATCTGCCTTCTTTCTACTTAACAGTTGCACCATACGTATTAACAATTATTGCTCTAACAGGATTTATTGGTCGCGCAGTTGCACCGAAAGCTTCTGGTGAGCCTTATATTAAAGGAAGCAGATAAGTTTCCTCCTATGCCCTACACGCGTTTGTGTAGGGCGTTTTTATCATTGAATGAAAGCATCTAGGGGTATAATTCCACCTAGACTCTCTACATATAAATTTGTAACAACTTTAGAGAAAAATGGTATAGTTAATGGTTTTTCTTAAAATTTGTTGCATGATTATTTCTGAAATAGGTATATTTTAAGTAGATGTTTATTTTTTTATGGATTAGCTACAATAATTATTGTACTGCCTAATTACATAAAGCGAGGGGGTTCAAAAATGTCCCAAGAAAATCAAGTTGTCATAGAAAAAGAGGGTTATAATATTCATATTGTTCCCACACATAAATATAAAACGAATACAATAGTCTGGAAAATGAAAGCACCTTTGACCAAAGATACAGTTGCTTTTCGTGCACTTTTACCACATGTAATGCAAAGTAGTTGTGGGAAATTTCCGACAACGACCGCTTTAAGGTCTTACTTAGAAGATTTATATGGTGCTACCTTATATGCTAATGTAGGAAAAAAAGGTGAATATCATATTATCACATTCACGATAGAAATAGCTAATGAGAAATTTTTGTCTGAGAGTGAATCTCTACTGACTAAAGGGATGGAATTACTAACGGAAATTCTTTTTAATCCAAATACGGAGAATGATTCATTCCAGCAAAAGTCTTTTGACCAAGAAAAAAGAGCATTAAAACAAAGAATTCAATCTCTGAATGATGATAAAATGAAATATTCTTCCGTTAGACTTGTAGAAGAGATGTGTAATGATGAGCCATACGGATTAGAAGTAAATGGAACAATCGAGCAAGTAAACGAAATTACGTCACGTTCCTTATATGATTATTATCAGCATGCAATGGAAACAGATGAATTAGATTTATATGTGGTAGGTGATATTGATCGCCAGCAGGTGGAAACAATTTGTGATCAATTTATTTCATTATCAAAACGTAATCCAAATCAACAACCATTTGAAAGACCAGCAGCCGATATAAAAGTGAAAGAAATCGTAGAAAAGCAAGATGTCAATCAAGGAAAATTAAATATTGGTTATAGAACGGGAATTGTTTATGGAGATGAGCTTTATTTTCCTCTCCAAGTTTTTAATGGGATTTTCGGTGGTTTTGCACACTCTAAATTGTTTATGGAAGTACGTGAAAAAAATAGTTTAGCTTATTTTGCTGCTTCTCGTATAGAAAGTCATAAAGGATTATTGATGGTTATTTCAGGCATTCAATCGGAAAATTATAAAAAGACTATTACGATTATCGAAGAGCAAATGGAAGCAATGAAAAAAGGAGATTTTTCGGAAGAGATTATTAATCAAACTAAAGCAGTTATCGAAAATCAACTACTTGAAACAATTGATAGTGCGATAGGGTTGGTTGAAGTATTGTATCACAATGTCATCTCACCTAAAAATATTAGTATTCATACATGGTTAGAGGAAGTTAAAAAAGTAAATAAAGATGATATTGTCCAGGTGGGTAAACATATTCAACTTGACACCATATACTTTTTGACAGGATCGGAGGTGTCTCAATAATGAAAACCATAAAATATGCTCAAATTGATGAAGTTCTATATTATGAAAAACAAGAAAATGGTTTAGAAGTGTATATTTTACCGAAAAAGGAATTTAATAAAACATTTTCGACTTTTACGACCAAATATGGATCAATTGATAATTGGTTCCACCCCTTTGGAAAGAATGAAGTCAAGAAAGTTCCAGATGGAATCGCCCATTTTTTAGAGCACAAATTATTCGAAAAAGAAGATGGTGATGTATTTCAGCTGTTTTCTAAGCAAGGAGCATCAGCTAATGCTTTTACATCCTTTACGAGAACGGCTTACTTATTCTCTAGTACATCTAGATTTGAAGAAAATTTAACGACTTTAATTAACTTCGTTCAAGAACCTTATTTTACAGAGAAGTCTGTTGAAAAGGAAAAAGGAATTATTGGTCAGGAAATAAATATGTATGACGATAATCCAGATTGGCGCTTGTATTTTGGAACTATTGCGAATATGTATGAGAATCATCCAGTGAAAATAGACATTGCAGGTACTGTTGAAAGTATCGATCAAATTACAAAGGATTTACTTTATGAGTGCTATGAAACGTTCTATCATCCAAGTAATATGCTATTGTTTATTGTCGGCTCTGTAGATCCTGTTCAAACGATGAGCTTAATAAGAGAAAATCAACTAAGTAAAAGCTTCGATCAGGCTTCGGAAATTAAGAGACAGTTCGAGCAAGAACCCGACAGTGTATATAAGAAAAAAGAAATTTTACCAATGAATGTTCAAATATCGAAATGTTTAGTTGGAATAAAAGCGGCTCAGCTCCATCAAACAGGTCGAGAGATGTTAAAGAATGAATTAACAATAAATTTACTACTGGATTTATTATTTGGAAAAAGCTCTCTTATGTATGAAGAATTATATTCTCAAGGTTTAATTGATGGATCTTTTTCTTTCGATTATACGCAAGAAAAAGATTTTGGATTTGCTATGATTGGTGGAGATACTGAAAATCCTGATGAATTAGCTGATAAGATTATTGCTTATCTTCTTAAAATGAAAACAGGAGAAGGCTTCTCTGAAGAACTGTTAGAAAGAACAAAGAAAAAGAAAATCGGTTCCTTTTTACGTTCTCTTAACTCTCCAGAATACATTGCCAATTCGTTCACTCGATATGCCTTTTTAGAAACGAGTCTTTTTGATGTTGTACCTGTACTCGAAAGTATTTCGTTACAAGATTTGAAACAAGTAGCCACAGATTTAATCTCTGAAGAACGAATGACTATATGTCAGGTCGTACCGAAGAAGTGAATTGAAGTAACCATTTAGTTTTTTGGGGTAAAAAAACTATAAGAAAATTGAGACTGATTACAGTTTTCTAGAAGAGGCTGACTTAAAGGTACTATAATCGTACTTGTTAAGAAGATGCCTCTTTTATATGAAATGAGGGGAAATGAAGTGAGGAAAGAATTTGTACTTATAACAGGAGCAAGTGGAGCAATAGGTAGTGCAACGGCTATTGAACTTGCAAAACAAGGTTATTCACTATACATACATTATAATAGGAACGAACTAGGTATTCGGGATCTCATTCAAGCTTTAGAAGAGTATGATATTGAAGTTATTCCTATTCAAGCTGATTTAAGTACGATGGAGGGAGTAGAGCGATTATGTTCGAATATATTTTCTCTTAATAGTATAGTGTTAAATAGTGGAAAAGCGCATTATGGACTAGTTTCTGATGTCGATCTCGATACGATGCAAGAAATGATTCAGCTTCATTTAACTAGTCCATACTTAATCGTACAAAAGCTAACTTCGAAATTAACACGAAACGCTTCTTCTTCAATTGTTGCTGTTACGTCTATATGGGGAGATACAGGTGCTTCTTGTGAAGTTCTATATAGCATGCTTAAAGGTGGTCAAAACTCCTTTGTTAAGGCATTAAGTAAAGAATTAGCTCTTATGGGCGTGCGTGTGAATGCTGTTTCTCCAGGGATAGTGAATACCCCGATGGTGGCCAATCTAACTGAAGAAGAAAAGTTTGAGCTGACGGATGAAATTCCTATAGGAAGACTTGCTGAGCCAAAAGAAATAGCTGACAGCATTGCCTATTTACTATCTGATCGTGCATCGTATATTACAGGGCATATTTTAAAAGTAAACGGAGGATGGTACACCTAATGTGAAACCATTCCTATTACAATTCCTTAAATTATTTTTAACGAAAAGTCTAAGTGATAATTTGAACGGGATAAATTGTCAGTATAGAAGAGGTCATTCATACACAATTTATATAATAAGAAAGGGTGATATGAATGTCCATTTTAGATAATTGGGAGCAATGGAAAGACTTTTTGGGAGATCGTCTGCATACAGCTGAGGCTGAAGGGCTTTCTAAAGGTGTTATTTCTGAACTTGCTTTTGAAATTGGAGATTATTTATCAAAGCAAGTTCAACCCAAAAATGATCAAGAAAAAATTCTCGCAGAACTATGGTCTGTTGCCTCCGATGAAGAAAAGCATGCTATAGCGAATGTAATGGTGAAAATGGTTAGTAATTCAAACTCATGATGGAAATATAGTGAAAATTAATGTTCATAACAATACTTCTATTAACATCAGTTAGTATGGGATCTTTCTGAATTATTTAGATGACTAACTGAGGATTTCAATTGCTAGAGGATGCCAAACAAAAGGAAACTTTTTGGCATCCTATTTTTTTGAAAGTTGCGTTGAGATTCAAACGAAGTGTTAAGTACGACAAGAAAGACTCTTATCGTCATTATGCAAGAAAGTGAGCATCCTGGATGCATTTTCAATTTCTTATTAATGGGTAACAAATTTTGTTTAAAGAGATAGGTTAAGAAATCCTCCGTTTGCTTTCGAGTATAAAACACCTACGGGAGTTTCCGCGAATTTTTCTTTTTAAAAGTCGGCAATTACGTATAATAGGGCCTTTATGAAAAAAAGTGTGGGAAATTGTGATTGAAAAGCAAAGAAAGATAAGAAAATAGGCAAACTCATAATTTTTTATGATGTTTTCCCTTTAATATTAAGGGTAAATCATTTATTATTATAGATGCTAGTATAAAATTGTTGAATTTTGTCTTGAGGGGCGGGGATTTTTCAAATGGATCGAAAAGAATGGTATTTCGAGTATGAAATTCAGAAAAATCGACCGGGGATATTAGGTGATATTTCTTCTCTTCTAGGTATGTTATCCATAAACATAGTTACAATTAACGGTGTTGATGAAGGTCGAAGAGGATTACTATTAAAGGCTAATGACAGTAAAAATATTGAACGTTTAGAATCAATACTATCTACGATGGATACGATAAAAGTAATTAAGATTCGTGAGCCTAAGATGTTAGATCGATTAGCTGTTAGGCATGGACAATATATTCAACGAGACGCTGACGACAAAAAAACTTTTCGCTTTGTTAGAAGTGAATTAGGATTATTAGTCGATTTTATGGCTGAATTATTTAAACAAGATGGACATAAGATGATTGGGATTCGTGGTATGCCTCGAGTTGGAAAAACAGAATCTATTGTAGCAGCAAGTGTTTGTGCCAATAAACGATGGTTATTTGTTTCTTCAACGCTATTGAAGCAAACAATTAGAAGCCAGCTTATAGAAGATGAATATAATGAAAACAATCTATTTATTATAGACGGAATTGTTTCTACAAGATCGGCTAATGAAAAGCATTGGCAACTTGTTAGAGAAATTATGAGACTTAATTCAGTTAAAGTGATCGAACATCCTGATGCATTTGTGAGAAATTCAGAATATACGATGGATGACTTTGATTATATTATCGAGTTAAGAAATAATCCAGAAGAAGAAATTACATATGAAGTTGTACATCAAAATGATTTATTTGGGGGATCAGATTTTGGCTCCTTTGATTTCTAAAGTATAGAAGGTGTTATAAATGACGGAATTAGGAAAAACGTTAAAAGCTGCACGTGAAGAGAAAGGTCTTAGTTTAGATGATTTACAGCAATTAACGAAAATTCAAAAAAGATATTTAATTGGTATAGAAAAAGGCGATTACGCAATGATGCCAGGTAAATTTTATGTGCGTGCCTTTATTAAGCAGTATGCTGAGGCTGTTGGAATTGAGCCAGAGGAAATTTTTGAACAATTTAAGAGTGATGTTCCAGCAGTTAGAGAAGATGAGTTACCAGAGCAACTATCAAGAGTGCAGTCAAAGAGAACTATCTCTCCTACTCAATCTAAAGTACTAGATCTTTTACCGAAAATATTAGTAGCTGTTTTCGTTATCGGAGCGGCAGTTTTAATTTGGGTGCTTGTTTCTAAAAATATACAAACAGATGGAGAGAAAAAGTCTGATACTGGAAGTGACCAGATTACCGTTGAATCAGAAAAAAATTCTCCTTTAAAAGATGGTGAAGCATCAAAAGACAAAGATAAGGCTCAAGATAATGGCGACAAGAATGATCAAGATCAAGAGAATGATCAAGATAAAGAGCAAAATAATGATGTTAAACAAACTGTATCAGTAGTTAATTCTTCCGGTAAATTTTCTACGTATGAATTAAAAGATACAGATGTATTTAAATTAAAGTTAGTTGCTAGTGCTGATACTTGGGTAAATGTTAAGAACGCTAATGGTAAATCTATGTTTCAAGGTCTAATGAAACAAAATGATAATCAAGAAATTGACTTAACAAATGAAACAAAGGCAGAGCTAGTAATTGGTAATACAGCAGGAACGACTATATATATTAATGATGAGCAATTAACTTATGCCATTTCTCCTACTGAAAGAGTTAATCAAAATATTACCATTAACTTTTCAAAAACAGAGTAATTTTAGTTAATAATGAAGACTAGAAAGTTCTTACCTTTTAGTCTTCAATCAAGAGCTCGGCATAGCCGGGTTCTTCGTCTTTTCATTTTGGGTAACATAGAATATAGTATATATTAAAGAAGTTTTTCATCTGGAGGTTTTTGTTTTGAATTTACCTAATAAAATAACGGTATCGAGAATATGTTTAATCCCAGTATTTCTAATTTTTATGCTGGTTGACTTTCATTGGGGAGATTTAAAAATTGGTAGTGAGTATCTTCCTATTGAACATTTAGTTGGTGCATTGATTTTCATCGTTGCTTCAGTAACTGATTGGATCGATGGGCATTATGCTAGGAAGTATAATCTTGTTACAAATCTTGGAAAGTTTTTAGATCCGTTAGCGGATAAATTATTAGTATCATCAGCTTTAATTGTGTTAGTAGAGTTACAGCTTGCTGCATCATGGATTGTTATTGTCATTATAAGCCGTGAATTTGCAGTTACAGGATTACGATTAATTCTTGCAGGAACAGGTGAAGTTGTAGCTGCAAATATGTTAGGGAAAATTAAAACTTGGACCCAAATCATAGCCGTATCTGCTTTACTTCTGCATAACTTACCATTTGAATTAATCTCTATTCCATTTGCAACAATTGCATTATGGGTTTCTATGTTCTTTACCATATGGTCTGGTTGGGAATACTTCGCTATTAATAAAGATGTATTTAAAAATTCTAAATAAACACGGGGGAGTTTTTAGATGAATGCAGAGATTATTGCTGTCGGCTCTGAGCTATTACTTGGACAAATCGTGAATAGTAATGCTCGTTACATTTCTAGACAGCTTGCCGAAATAGGGGTAAATGTTTTTTTTCATACAGTAGTTGGCGATAATTCGTCTCGCTTAAAGAGTGCAATTGAAATAGCAGAGAAGCGTTCTCAGATTGTTATCTTTACTGGCGGACTCGGACCAACAAAAGATGATTTAACAAAAGAAGCGATTGCAGCTCATTTAAATACTCAGTTAGTTATGGATGAGCATGCGTTAGCTAGCATCTCTGCTTATTTTGCAAAAACGGGAAGACCTGTTACGGAGAACAATAAAAAGCAAGCGCTTGTTTTGGACGGTTCTCATGTTTTAGTGAATGATCACGGAATGGCCCCTGGAATGATATACTCATCTCCTAGTCATACATATATGCTTTTACCTGGACCACCGTCTGAAATGGAACCGATGTTTTCGACATATGGGATTCCTGCATTAGTAGATAAAATGAATACGATTGAAAGAATTCATTCTCGAGTTCTTCGATTTTTTGGTATTGGTGAAGCATATTTGGAAACAGTTGTTGAAGATTTATTAGATGAACAATCTAACCCTACAATTGCTCCCTTAGCTTCTGATGGAGAAGTTACGTTAAGAATAACAGCTAAACACTCTTCAGTTGATGAGGCTGATAGAATGATTGATGAAGTAGAAGAAAAGATTAATCAACGAGTTGGGCAATTTTGTTATGGAAAAGATGATACGTCTTTAATGAAAGAAGTTGTGAAGCTGTTAACTTCTAAAGGTCTTACAATTGCTAGTGCAGAAAGTTTAACAGGTGGTATGTTTCAAGAGGAATTAACGACAATATCAGGTGCGAGCCAAATATTTAAAGGTGGAATTGTTAGCTATAGTAATGAGGCAAAAATAAATGTCTTAAAAGTAAACAAAGAAACGATTGAAAAATATGGCGCAGTGAGTGAACAATGTGCAAAAGAAATGGCTGAACAAGTACGTTCTTTACTAGGTACTGATATTGGAATTAGCTTTACTGGTGTTGCAGGACCAGAACCACTTGAAGGTAAACCAGTGGGCACTGTTTATATTGGCTTGTCTAGTTCGAAATTTACTACAAAAGTAGTTAAGCTACAACTACAGAGAAGCAGACAGGTTAATAGAGTAATAAGTTTTAAAAATGGCTGTCATATTATTCTACAAAGCTTACAAAGTCATGAATAGAAGTTTTAGATATCATTTTAAAATAGAAGGTGTTTATCAATTTACGTTATATTTGATAGATACCTTCTATTTTTTTATAAAGGTATTTTCTTAACGAATTGTGATTAAAAAAAATTTACATAAGTAAAATGAAAGTTTTAGAGAAAAATTAACAATGAAATTAAGCGAATAAATGTTCGCTTTTTACTTGTCAAACGAAAGAAAAAAGTATATAGTAAATATAGTTATTAACAAACAAAGAAGCAGTACGCTTTAATGAATAGATATTAGCATGTATTTAAAAGGGGGAACTCTAGTGAGTGATCGTCAAGCAGCCTTAGAAATGGCTTTGAAACAAATTGAAAAACAATTCGGTAAAGGTTCCATTATGAAACTAGGAGAACAATCTGACCGCAGAATTTCTGCAGTTCCTAGTGGTTCGTTAGCTTTAGATGTAGCGCTTGGGGTTGGTGGATATCCAAGAGGTCGTATTATTGAAGTGTATGGTCCTGAAAGTTCAGGTAAAACAACTGTAGCATTACATGCGATAGCTGAAGTACAAGCATCTGGTGGACAAGCAGCTTTTATTGATGCTGAGCATGCTTTAGATCCAGTTTATGCTCAAAAGTTGGGTGTGAATATTGATGAATTATTGTTATCACAACCGGATACTGGAGAGCAAGCTTTAGAAATTGCTGAAGCACTTGTACGAAGCGGTGCAATTGATATTATTGTAATTGACTCAGTTGCTGCTTTAGTTCCTAAAGCAGAAATTGAAGGAGATATGGGAGATTCTCATGTAGGCTTACAAGCACGTTTAATGTCTCAAGCACTACGTAAGTTATCTGGAGCTATTAATAAATCAAATACAATTGCTATTTTCATCAACCAAATCCGTGAAAAAGTAGGAGTTATGTTTGGAAATCCTGAAACAACACCAGGAGGACGAGCGTTGAAATTCTATTCAACGGTCCGTTTAGAAGTACGTCGTGCAGAGCAATTGAAACAAGGCAATGACATTGTAGGGAATAAAACTAAAATTAAAGTTGTAAAGAATAAAGTTGCGCCACCATTCCGTGTAGCAGAAGTGGATATTATGTATGGAGAAGGAATATCTCGTGAAGGAGAAATTGTTGATATGGCTTCTGATCTTGATATTATCCTTAAGAGTGGGGCATGGTATTCTTATAATGATGAACGTTTAGGTCAAGGTAGAGAAAATGCTAAACTTTTCTTAAAAGAAAACGATGCTATTCGTACAGAAATTATGAAGAAAATACGTGATCACTATCAGTTAGATGGAGAACATGTTGCTCCAGAAGAAGATTCGGCTCAGGAAGAAATGGATTTTCTAGAAGAATAAGCAATATAAAAAGACTTAGCACTCTTTAGAATGCTAAGTCTTTTTATCTTTTTAAGGGTATTTCACCATAATATATTAGGATTAGGAGTTGTATACTGACTTTGTGAAAGTTGAATATAGGTTATGGTCATTTAAATATGTGGTTTCCTATAGCTGGAAAAGGACTGTACGTTAACATGTATGGGCTGAATGGTACCAATGTCTGAAAATTCATAGGCGCCCAAAGGTACAACCCCTTGACAACCCAAATTTGCACCTATACAATTAATATGTATATTTTACATGTTTTTAAATTTAACATTTGTAAAAAAAAAAGCCTATGTGCTGTATATTGAAGAAAAGTAACAATGTACATGCCGACATGACATGATTAAAAATAATTTCATAGCAAGAGGAGGTGAAAAGATGGATCTAATTATTATTATCATCTCCATTTTGCTTGCTCTGTTCGTCGGTGCAGTTGTTAGTTATTTTGTATTCAAGAAATTATCTGAAAACAAAATAGCAGGGGCAAAGAATGAAGCAGAACGTATCATTGAAGATGGCATTAGAGAAAGTGAAGCTCTTAAAAAAGAAGCCCTTATTGAAGCCAAGGATGAAATCCATAAACTTCGAACTGATGCTGAAAGTGACATTCGTGAACGAAGATCTGAATTACAAAAACAAGAAAATCGATTATTGCAAAAAGAAGAGAATCTTGATCGAAAAAGCGATACTCTTGATAAACGTGAATCCGCTTTAGAGAAAAGAGATTATTCTCTTAACCAAAAACAACAGCATATTGAAGAGAAGGAAAGCAAAGTGGACGATATGGTTCGTCTGCAACAAACAGAGCTTGAACGAATTTCTAGCTTAACAAGAGAAGAAGCAAAAGCCATTATTCTGGATCGTGTTGAAAAGGAACTATCACATGATATTGCTATTATGATTAAAGAAAATGAAAACCGTGCGAAAGAAGATTCTGATAAGAAAGCAAAAGAAATTCTTTCACTTGCTATCCAAAGATGTGCGGCTGATCATGTAGCTGAAACAACAGTATCTGTTGTTACTCTGCCAAATGATGAAATGAAGGGACGTATTATTGGCCGCGAAGGCCGTAATATAAGAACACTTGAAACGCTTACAGGTATTGATTTAATCATAGATGATACACCTGAAGCAGTTATTTTATCTGGATTTGATCCAATCAGACGTGAAACAGCAAGATTAGCACTTGAGAAATTAGTACAAGATGGTCGTATCCATCCGGCACGTATTGAAGAAATGGTGGATAAAGCGAGAAGAGAAGTTGATGAGCATATCCGTGAAATTGGAGAACAAACAACTTTTGAAGTTGGGGTTCATGGATTACATCCAGACTTAATTAAGATTCTTGGACGTTTGAAATTCCGAACAAGTTATGGACAAAATGTTCTAAAACATTCTATGGAAGTTGCCTTCTTATCAGGATTACTTGCTGCTGAATTAGGTGAAGATGAAATGCTTGCTAGAAGAGCTGGTTTGCTTCACGATATTGGTAAAGCTATTGACCATGAAGTGGAAGGAAGCCATGTTGAAATTGGTGTTGAACTTGCCACTAAGTATAAGGAAAATCCTGTTGTCATTAACAGTATTGCTTCGCATCACGGTGATACAGAACCAACATCGATAATTGCAGTTCTAGTAGCAGCAGCGGATGCTTTATCTGCAGCAAGACCTGGAGCAAGAAGTGAAACTCTTGAAAATTATATTCGTCGTTTAGAGAAACTTGAAGAAATTTCAGAGTCATATGATGGTGTTGAAAAATCATTTGCGATTCAGGCTGGCCGTGAAGTTCGTATTATGGTTAAACCAGAACAAATTGATGATTTAGAGGCTCATCGTTTAGCGAGAGATATACGTAAGCGTATTGAAAAAGAATTAGATTACCCTGGACATATTAAGGTAACTGTTATTCGAGAAACTCGAGCTGTAGAATATGCAAAATAGAGTGTAATAGAAGAGGGAATCCTAAAAGACATACTTTTAGGGTCCCTCTTCTTTCTTATTTGGGTATAATAAAGTAGTAAGTAAATGTTTGTTTTGACTAATTGTTTAAATGAAACAATATTATATGCTATAATTTTCAAAGTCTAAAAGAACGTATTTTTTGAAAGTAGAAAGGGTTATAAAATGAAATTACTATTTGTTGGAGATGTTGTAGGTTCTCCAGGTAGAGATATGGTGGAAGAATATTTACCAAAACTAAAAGACAAATATAAACCACATATCGTGATAATAAATGGTGAAAATGCAGCAGCTGGAAGAGGAATTACAGAAAAAATTTATCGTCAGTTTTTAAGCTCTGGAGCAAATGCAGTAACACTAGGTAATCATGCTTGGGATCATAAAGAGATTTTTGAATTTATTGAGGATGCGAATAATTTAGTAAGACCAGCTAATTTTCCAGAAGGAGCACCAGGGACAGGAATTACTTATATAAGATGGAATGCTCTTCAAGTTGCTGTTATCAATTTGCAAGGAAGAACTTTTATGCCGCCATTAGATTGTCCGTTTGTTAAAGCGGAGCAGTTAGTAGAAGAGGCTAGAAAAGTAACACCAATCATATTTGTAGACTTTCATGCTGAAGCAACAAGTGAAAAACAAGCTCTAGCTTGGTTTTTAGATGGGAAGGTTTCTGCTGTAATTGGTACGCATACACATGTTCAAACAGCTGACTATCGTATCTTACCGAAGGGAACAGCTTATATGACTGACGTTGGTATGACAGGTCCTTATGATGGGATTTTAGGAATGACTAGGGAGCCGATTATTCAAAAGTTCTTAAACAGTATGCCTGCGCGTTTTACTGTGCCTAAAGATGGGCGAGCACAGTTAAGTGCAGTACTTATTGATATTGATGAAAAAAGTGGAGTAGCTAAGAAAATTCAGCCGTTGATTATTAATGAAGACCATCCATTTTTTGAATAAGCGCTAAAATATCATATTAGTTGAGAGAGTATCTTCCTATTTTAGGGGATGCTCTTTTTTGGGTATAGGCTAACCTGATATATCTATGGTTAATTACTTAGGAGATTAGGATTTTCTTCTCCTAGAAACAAACAGCTGTGTTACGATTAGTTGAAAACTGTCCTAAGGAAAGAAAACCTCTTATATAAATTTGTAATAACTAGGACAAATGTTGAATATAGTAGCAATGGAAGTAATATATTTGTCACATCATCGTAAGACGATGGAGAAGGAAATACACAAGGAGGAGCTAGGAATGGAAATATTAAAGGTTTCAGCAAAATCTAATCCCAATTCTGTAGCAGGCGCACTTGCGGGTGTCCTACGTGAAAGAGGAGCCGCTGAGATTCAGGCAATCGGAGCAGGGGCGTTAAATCAGGCCGTTAAGGCAGTAGCAATTGCAAGAGGATTTGTGGCACCTAGTGGAGTGGACTTGATATGTATTCCTGCTTTTACAGACATAATGATTGATGGCGAAGAAAGAACTGCTATAAAGCTTATAGTGGAACCACGTTAAACAGAGAGAATGTAAAGAAGAGGCAATCTAAAAGTAAAACTTTTGGTAAGCCTCTTTATTTTGTAGAAAATCATGTTTTAAAAAGGATAACCGATGTTAGTGAAGGCTTTTGGGACAACCTTTCTCAAAGTATAATCTCCTTTGTTCAAGATATAATGGGTTTATCAATCAAATCATACGAATTATTGAAAAATTCTTTCTGTTTTCTGTATTTAATGTGTTGAGAGGCTTGCATTTTTTCATTGTTAAGGCTAGAATTAAAGTCGTTTAGTACATCTCGCTGTAGGATCGCTTCGAAATGTCTTAATATTATAAAAAAATTGTATTCTAGTTTATTGAGAGAGTACTAGATAATCCAAGATAAGTTTCCATTTATAGTGTGACTAAAGGGGTGTAAGTAATGATCAATCAACTTTCGTGGAAAGTTGGAGGGCAGCAAGGTGAAGGTATTGAAAGTACAGGAGAAATTTTTTGTATAGCTTTAAATCGTTTAGGATATTATTTATATGGATATCGCCATTTTTCTTCACGAATAAAGGGTGGACACACAAATAACAAAATCCGTGTAAGCACTGTACAAACTCGTTCTGTATCAGATGACTTAGATATTCTTGTCGCCTTTGACCAAGAAACAATTGAATTGAATTACAAAGAACTGCATGAAAAAGGGATCATTATTGCAGATTCTAAAATAAAGCCACAGTGCCCTGAAGATTCTAAGGCTGTGATGTATAGTGTTCCGTTTTCTGAAATAGCTACTGAATTAGGTACATCATTAATGAAGAATATGGTAGCGATCGGTGCTTCTTCCGCAATATTAGGTTTAGATATTTCTATTTTTGAAGAAGTTGTAGAAGAAATCTTTGGTCGTAAGGGAGAACAAGTAGTTAAAAAGAACTTAGATGCTATTCAAGCAGGCTATGAATATATGGTAAATGAGCTAGGTCAAAATGTAGGTTCATTACAATTGGAAAAAGGCGATGGAAAACAACGCCTATTTATGATTGGTAATGATGCTATTGCTCTAGGAGCTCTAGCTGGTGGTTGCCGTTTTATGGCAGCTTACCCGATTACTCCAGCTTCAGAAATTATGGAGTATTTAATCAAAAAACTACCGGCAGTTGGTGGTACTGTTATTCAAACAGAAGATGAAATTGCAGCCGTAACTATGGCAATAGGAGCTAACTATGCAGGTGTGAGAACAATTACAGCGTCTGCAGGCCCAGGATTATCCTTAAAGATGGAAGCAATCGGATTGTCTGGAATAACAGAAACACCACTTGTTATCGTTGATACACAACGTGGAGGCCCTTCTACTGGTCTTCCTACAAAGCAAGAGCAATCGGATTTAATGGCAATGATATATGGAACACATGGTGAAATTCCTAAGATTGTTATGGCTCCAAGTACAGTAGAGGAAGCTTTTTATGATACGGCTGAAGCATTTAATTTAGCTGAGGAATATCAAGTACCTGTTATTGTTTTGTCTGATTTACAGTTATCGTTAGGGAAACAAACTGTACAGCCTTTAGATATAAATAAAGTAGAGATTCGTCGTGGTAAACTTGTACAAGGTGAATTACCAGAAGTGGACGGATATTTTAAACGCTATGAAGTAACAGAAGATGGAGTTTCACCTAGGGTCATTCCTGGTATGTTAAATGGAATCCATCATGTTACAGGTGTAGAGCATGATGAAACTGGTAAACCTTCTGAAGCAGCAACAAATCGTGTTGCTCAAATGGATAAGAGAATGAGAAAGATTAAAAACATTTCATTTCCTAATCCGGTTCATAAATATGCAAAACATGAAGAAGCAGACTTGTTAATTGTTGGTTTTAACTCTACTCGTGGAGTAATCGAGGAGGGTATTACCCGTTTAGAAGAGGATGGCTTGAAGGTGAACCATGCGCATATGCGTTTAATTCATCCATTCCCTATTGAGGAAATGCTACCACTTGTAACTTCGGCTAAGAAAGTTGTAGTCGTTGAGAATAATGCTACTGGACAATTAGCAAATATTATAAAAATGAATTTAGGCCATGTCGATAAAATTAAGAGCATTCTAAAGTATGATGGTAACCCGTTTTTACCACATGAAATTCATTCAAAATGCAAGGAGTTGTTCTGATATGGCTACATTTAAAGATTTTCGTAATAATGTAAAACCAAACTGGTGTCCTGGTTGTGGAGACTTTTCTGTTCAAGCAGCTATTCAACGTGCGGCAGCTAATGTCGGATTAGAGCCTGAACAATTAGCCGTTATTTCGGGTATTGGCTGTTCTGGACGTATTTCTGGATATATCAAATCTTATGGATTTCATAGTATTCATGGCCGTTCACTACCAATTGCTCAAGGTGTGAAAATGGCAAACCGTGAATTAACAGTCATTGCATCAGGCGGAGACGGCGATGGTTTTGCTATTGGTATGGGACATACCGTTCATGCCATCCGTAGAAATATTGATATTACGTATATTGTTATGGATAATCAAATTTATGGATTAACAAAAGGGCAAACATCACCTCGTTCAGCTGCTGGTTTTAAAACGAAATCAACACCACAAGGTTCAATTGAACAAGCGATTTCACCAATGGAACTAGCGATTTCTGCGGGTGCAACATTTGTTGCTCAAAGCTTCTCAACAGATTTAAAAGATTTAACTAGTATAATAGAAGCTGGAATCAATCATAAAGGATTTTCATTAATTAACGTATTTAGTCCTTGTGTGACCTATAATAAAATTAACACGTATGATTGGTTCAAAGAAAATTTAACAAAATTAGCTACTATAGAAGACTATGATCCTACTAATCGTGAGCAAGCCATGCAAACATTAATGGAGCATGATGGTCTAGTTACAGGTATTATTTATCAAAATAATGAGCGTAAATCGTATCAAGAATTAGTACCTGGTTATGGAGAAGAGGCATTAGCAAAATCAAGCCTCGAGTTAAGTCAAGAAAGCTTTGATAAGCTAGTAGCGGAGTTTATGTAATCTATATAAATAACAGATAATAAAAAGCCTCATGGAAATAGTCCATGAGGCTTTTTAAGTCGATCACAAAAAATAGAAGGATCTATTTATGAATGGATCTTAAAAGAAGAATCCTCCGCCAAATCCACCGCAGCATCTTCTTCTACAACCGCAACCGCGATTAAAATTGTTACTCTCATTACGACGACGATGTCTACGGAATGAGCTAGATTCGAAGCAACGGCAATTTCTTACACGTCTACAGAATCTACGTTCACGTCTGAAGCAATCACTGCTTTCTGAACGTCTGTTTCTACGTCTTGAGCTACTTTCTCTACGTCTTGAACTGCTTTCACCTTTTCCCATTTATAAACACTCTCCTTAAAAGTAAGTTCAATGTAATGTATGTAATCCGCGGACAAGATGAAAAGGCTAGTACCTAGAAATCAAAAAATGTGTATATATAATGGTTCGACAAATCTCTATTGAGATTGGTTAAGACTAATGAAGAAAAAAATAAATTTTTTTCTCGTTATCATTTGTACACGATAAACGTACAGCTAAGTAAATATATCTGTTATAAAAAATAAACTATTTATATAGATATATTTATGGAAAGAGAGGTGTGTTCACCTTGGAGGGAAAAATGAAGGCGCTTGTGAAGCATCATAGAGGTTTTGGGGCTAGTCTAGAGTATGTAAACATACCAATCATAAAAAAAAATGAGGTTCTTATTAGAGTTAAAGCTACTTCGATTTGCGGGACAGATGTTCATATTTACAAATGGGATCAATGGGCAAACAAGCGTGTTAAACCGCCATATATATTTGGGCATGAATTTTCTGGTGTAGTAATTGAGATAGGAAGTAGTGTGTCATCAGTGTCGGTCGGTGATCATGTATCGGCAGAAACCCATATCATTTGTCATAACTGTCTTCAATGTCTCGAAGGTCTAGGACATATATGCCGTAATACTAAAATCATTGGAGTCGATCAACCAGGATGTTTTGCAGAATATATTGCAGTTCCTGAACAGAATGTTTGGAAAAACCCGAAAGATTTAACGTTTGAAGTGGCATCCATTCAAGAGCCGATGGGAAATGCTGCACATACGGTACTTACTGGTGAAATTGTCGGAAAATCAGTTGCTATCATTGGGTGTGGTCCAATTGGTTTAATGGCAATAGCTATAAGTAAGGCAGCAGGTGCATCTCAAATATTGGCTATTGATGTGAATGAATATAGACTGCAATTAGCAAAACAGATGGGCGCTACAAGTTTAATTAATAGTTTAACTGTGGATGCCGTACAAAAGGCCGAACAAATCACGCATAATCAAGGAGTAGATGTTATTTGTGAAATGAGTGGTCATCCACAAGCTATCAAACAAGGGTTTGAGATGGTGGCGAATGGTGGAAGAGTTTCGATTTTGAGCTTGCCTGAAGAGCCAGTAGCATTAGATATTACAAATCAAATTGTATTTAAAGGACTGAACGTACAAGGTATTACAGGCCGATTATTATTTAAAACATGGAATCAAGTTTCACGTTTAATAAGATCAAAACAAGTGGATGTTCTCCCATTGCTAACTCATTCGTATCCTTTGGAAGAATTTAAAAAGGGATTTGATTTAATGCTATCAGGTAATTGTGGGAAGGTTATTTTATATCCTTAGATAGGGAAATAAGGAGGAGATAAGCAATGATCGAGTTCGATTATTTACAAACTGAAATAGATGAGATGAAGGGGAAGGGAGTTTTTCGAGAAATTGAGCCTCTCCAATCTCAACAGGATTCTATCGTTAAGATTAATCAACGAGAATTCATTCAACTATCTTCAAATAATTATTTAGGATTAACATCGCATCCTCGGTTAAAGAAAGCAGCTATTCTAGCTATAGAAAAGTATGGGGTGGGAACGGGCTCTGTTAGAACGATTGCGGGTACCTTATCGATACATGAAGATTTAGAACGAAAATTAGCTCATTTTAAGCATACAGAGGCTGCCCTAGTTTTTCAATCAGGTTTTTCAACGAATCAAGCTATATTATCAACTATACTCACTTCAGAAGATGTGATTATCTCTGATGAACTAAATCACGCCTCGATTATTGATGGAATTCGTTTATCAAAAGCTGCAAGAAAAGTATATAAACATGTCGATATGCAGAACTTGGAAAGAATCTTACAGCAATCCACTCAATATCGTAAGAGGTTAATTGTTACAGATGGTGTCTTTTCAATGGATGGAAATATTACACCATTGCCTCAGATTGTTTTATTGGCGGAAAAATATGATGCTATGGTAATGGTAGATGATGCTCATGCATCGGGTCTGTTGGGGAATAATGGGCGTGGTACAGTTAATCATTTTGGTCTAGATGGGAAAGTTCATATTCAAGTTGGGACTTTAAGTAAAGCAATCGGGGTGTTAGGAGGGTATGTAGCAAGCAGTCACTCTTTGATTGATTATTTGATACAGAGAGGAAGACCATTTCTATTTAGTACATCGCATCCACCTGCCGTTACAATGGCGTGTATGGAAGCGATTAATGTTTTGTTGGATGAACCATATCTTATAGATCAGCTATGGGAAAAAACTACTTTCTTTAAAAAAGGACTACATCAGCTTGGCTTTAATACTGGGGCTAGTCAAACACCTATTATACCGATTATCTTAGGGGATGAAGCGCTAGCTTTACAGTTTTCCAACCGATTAAAACAGTATGGTGTGTTTGCTCAAGGAATTGTATTTCCAACTGTTGCTAAGGGTAAGGCTCGTATTCGGACAATTGTAACAGTTCAGCATACAAAACAACAACTTCAACTTGCGTTAGACGCTTTTGAAAAAGTAGGTAAAGAATTAAAACTGATTTAATTTGAAGAGAGGCTATCTCATATGTGATTAAATATCATTTGAGGTAGCCTACTAAACGTATTAATTCTTTGATGAATGAATTTTTAACTACTTTTTTGTAAAATAGTATTTTTTACATGAAAAATACTATTTCATTGACCTAAAATGGTATAAAGATCATCTAGTTGATGTATTTGATAGTTCGGCTGTATGTTACTATGACTAGCACCTCTTTTTGGATTGTACCAGCAAGTATCTATACCTGCTAAATGGCCACCTTTTATATCAGATGTTAGCGAGTCACCAATAATTAATGCTTTTTCAATTGTAAAATTGGGTATATGCTCTATTACATAATCGAAATATTCTTTCATAGGCTTTTGATAGCCAATATCTTCTGACACAAAAATATCTTTGAACATCGGGAATAATCCTGAATCTTTAAGTCGTTTATACTGAGTTGTTGAAACTCCGTTCGTGACAATATATAAATCATATGAACAGTGTAAGTTTTTTATTAGTTCGAATGCTCCATTTATTAACTGATTTCCTTCATTTAAGTAATAACGATATTTTTGCTCGAAGAAATATCCGTCTACATGCTTGTCGTATTCTTTAAACAGTGTTGAAAAACGTGTGTTAACTACTTCATCACGTTGTATTTTGCCTTGTTCAAAACGAGCCCAAAGTTCTTGATTTAGTGTTCTATAACGCTGTTCGATTTCTATAGTTAATGGAATTTGTTGTTCTTGAAACAGCAAACGTAACGCATTTTTTTCTGCTGCACCAAAGTCTAGTAATGTATCATCGACATCAAATAATAAAGTCTCATATGTATTCATAACTCTACACCCGCTTTCTTACAATCTATTTTACGGTATGACATAATCTGATATGTTTTTTAATAGATTGAAAAGTATGAAAGAATAATATCATTTTTAGTTGTAACTTAATAGGAGAAATCTCATACCAAAAATTAATAATCCGAATACTTGATTGAATGGGCTATCATTTTATAAGAAGACTCTTTCTAAAAGATTTTATAATGGGAGAGTAAGATTGAGACTCCAACAGGGGAGTTGGCTCCAGGGGCTATGTGCTGAAAATGCTCACCACCAACTCCGAGGAAAGCGGGCATCCTGAGGCAACAAAGTATGTAAAAAACAGCCTAAATGAAATAAGTTGATTTGCTAAAATATACATTCTTATATGAATAGGAAATAAAAGGCAAAAGTGTGACTGTCTTTTATTTTTTCTATGAATCTTATATAGGACAAAGGAGCGACTATTGTTTAATGCCCTTAAAAGCTTTATACTATTGTAATGTGTATAAAGCTTTTATATACATTATTTGGTTTATGTGGTATATAAAACAATTCAATAAAAAGAGTATAAATATGAAAGAAAGGAGATTAGCGTATGAATGAAAAACAACGTGAACAATCTCAACAAGTAACCACTCAAAATCCAGCGGACAAAAAATCCGAAAAGGATTATAGCAAATATTTTGAGAAAACCTATGTAGCACCATCTCTAAAAGATGCAAAAAAACGTGGGAAAGAAGCCGTACAATATCATAGTGACTTTACTATTTCTGAACAATTTAGAGGAATGGGTCAAGGACGTAAATTCTTAATCCGCACATATGGCTGTCAAATGAATGAGCATGATACAGAAGTGATGGCGGGAATTTTTATGGCATTAGGATATGAGCCGACTGAAGATGTTAAGGAAGCAAATGTTATTTTGTTAAATACTTGTGCGATTCGAGAAAATGCAGAAAACAAAGTATTTGGGGAGCTTGGTCATTTAAAACCATTAAAAATGGAAAAGCCGGACCTATTAATAGGTGTATGTGGATGTATGTCTCAAGAGGAATCAGTAGTTAATCGAATTCTTCAGAAGCATCATTTCGTAGATATGATTTTTGGTACACATAATATTCATCGTTTGCCAAATATTTTACAAGAAGCGTATCTATCAAAAGAAATGGTGATTGAAGTTTGGTCTAAAGAAGGAGATGTTATTGAAAATCTTCCTAAGGTACGCAAAGGGAACATTAAAGCTTGGGTAAACATCATGTACGGCTGCGATAAATTCTGTACGTATTGTATCGTTCCTTATACACGTGGTAAAGAAAGAAGTCGACGTCCAGAAGAAATTATTCAAGAAGTACGCCATTTAGCAGCACAAGGATATCAAGAAATCACATTATTAGGTCAAAATGTGAATGCTTATGGTAAAGATTTTACCGACATTGAGTATCGATTAGGAGACCTAATGGACGAAATCAGAAAAATTGATATTCCTCGTATACGCTTTACAACGAGTCATCCTCGTGATTTTGATGATCATCTTATTGAGGTATTAGCAAAAGGTGGCAATTTGGTTGATCACATTCATCTTCCAGTACAATCAGGAAGCTCTGAAGTATTAAAAATTATGGCTCGTAAATATAATCGTGAACAATATTTAGAACTAGTAGATAAAATTAAAGCGGCGATTCCAAATCTGTCGTTAACGACTGATATTATTGTTGGATATCCAAACGAGACAGAAGAACAATTCGAAGAAACACTTTCATTATATAAACAAGTAGGGTTTGACACGGCTTATACGTATATTTATTCACCTCGAGAAGGAACACCTGCTGCTAAGATGAAAGATAACGTACCTATGGAGGTCAAGAAACAACGCTTACAACGTTTAAATGCAGTAGTTAATGAAATCAGTGCTGAAAAAATGAAATCATATCTAGGAAAAACTGTTGAAGTGTTAGTTGAAGGGGAAAGTAAGAAGAATCCAGATGTTTTAGCGGGATATACAAAGAAAAGCAAGCTGGTAAACTTCAAAGGGCCAAAATCTGCGATTGGAACAATTGTTAAGGTCAAAATTACAGATGCAAAAACTTGGTCATTAAACGGAGAAATGGTGGATCAAACGATAGAGGTGAAATAAGAGTGGCAAATTATACAAAAGACGATCTTATTCAAAAGGCGGAAGAACTTGCAGCAATGATGGCTGAAACTGAAGAGGTAAATTTCTTCAAGAAAGCTGAAGCACAAATTCATGAAAATCAAAAAGTACGTGAATTAATAGCAAGTCTTAAAAGTTTGCAAAAACAATCTATCAACTTTGAACATTACGGAAAAGAAAAAGCGTATAAGCAAGTACAAGATAAAATAACAGCAATTGAAGAGCAAATAAGTGAAATACCAGTAGTGCAAGAGTTTAAACAATCTCAGGTTGATGTGAATGAACTTTTACAATTAGTATCCTCAGCTATATCTAATAAAGTTACGGATTTAATTGTTGAATCAACTGGTGGAGATATCTTACGTGGGGAAACAGGTGCACAAATAAAAAATAGCTCTAAAAATAGTTGCTCATAATGAGAAAAGGGGATGTCTTAAAGGGCATCCTCTTTTCTTAAGGCTATTTTCTAAAAGATGGTTATTTATCAATGTGATTGTCTAAGGGAAAAAATAGTGCGCGATTGGAGAGCGGGATATAGGCATCGTGGGAGCAGAATGCAATCTATACCCCCAATAGGCAATAATGTTTAATAATAAGTGAGGTGTTAAACCATAATGGATATATTTCAAAGGTATAAGGATGCTAAAAATGAAGAAAAAGCGATTCAAATGGCAGCGTATATGAAAAATCATTTCTTGTTTTTAGGTATTCAAAAACCTGAAAGAACGATTTTAAATAAAGAGTTTATAAAGGAAAAAAAACAGGATGTCAAGATAGATTGGGCTTTTATAGAGGAATGCTATAAACAACCCTACCGAGAGCTTCATTATCTAGCTATAACATATTTGGATGCGATGAAAGCGAAGCTTAACGAAAATGATTTATTGCGAGTTAAGTGGCTGATAACGACTAATTCATGGTGGGATTCAGTGGATGCCATCAATCCAATTGTCGGGTATTTGTTTTTAAAATTTCCAAATGTGAAAGAAGAAGTTGAAACTTGGATTCGTGCAGAAAACATTTGGTTAAAGCGTGTTTCGATAATTTGTCAGTTGAAATTTAAAGAACAAACAGATACTACCTTTTTAGCAAAGGCAATTACATCAAATACAAATACGAAGGAATTCTTCGTAAATAAAGCGATTGGTTGGGCACTAAGGGAATATTCCAAAACAAATAAAGATTGGGTAATAGCTTTCTTAGAACAGCATACACTTGATAAATTAAGTGTTAGAGAAGCTAGCAAATATTTATCTCGCTAACACTGATGAAGTGAATTCTAATAAAAATCGTACAGAGTTAACAACAATCTTATTGAAAGGCTGCTTTCAAAAAGGTATTTTTTTTAATACGTTCAAAAAATTGGTGGATAAAGAGTTCGGTTGATTGGACCGTAAAATCGAGTCTCCTAAGCTTTCGTCATTAAAGCTTAGGAGTTCTTTTTATTTAGATTCTTTTCTAAAAGGTTATTGTTATAATCTGTGAAAATGACTTTTGCAACTTTCGTGTTATTAGTTTCGTTATTTAGTAAAAGTAAAAAACAATAGTTAACGAGCCACAGAGAAGAATAAGCGATTAGTTTTCTAATTAAATGGGGGTATTAAGGCTTTGTTTATAATGTTCGCATTCCTTTTATCTCCTTTTATCCTTTTTTCAACGATCAATGGGATCGGAGCAGGATTTGTTGGTTTTGTTTTCGTTGGACTTACATTATTTAATTCTCTTATATTTTGGGTGTAAGTAGCTATTTTCGAAATTACGAATCAAGTTAATTAAAGTGTTCATTCCTTTAACTTTGTTGTATATAAACTAGCAGTGAGTATTAGTTGACTTCCGTTCCAGTTTATTTATCAAGGATTAATGACGCCTTTTTAAGTTGGAAAAGCACATACAGATATAATGTGCATACAATGAATTATAAAAAATGCCTAATAATCTTGTTGAATTAAAATATTATCACACTAGTCATTTAACCCGCATAGGATGAAATGAAACTGAATGAGGAGGGTACGCTACATGTCACACTTTAGAGAAATTATTACGAAGGCTGTGGTGGCAAAAGGACGTAAATTTACAAAGTCCAATGAAACCATTTGTCCTGATCATCATCCTTCCAGCATTCTTGGTTGTTGGATTATCAATCATCATTACACAGCTAAAAAGGTTGGCAAAAAAATACAAATCAGTGGAAGCTATGATGTAAGCATTTGGTATTCGTACAATAAAAATACGAAAACTGGTGTTAAGACAGAAAAAGTACAATACACTGACTCGGTAAATTTAAAATATCGTGATGTAGATTGCCATGATGATCGTGAAATTATCGTTAAAGTGGTTCAACAACCAAATTGCATTGAAGCGTGTATATTAGCTGATGGGCAAAAAATAGATGTAGAAGTAGAAAAAGAATTTTTCGTAGAAGTAATTGGAGAAACAAAAGTATGTGTTGCAGTAAGTCCAAATGGGCAATGTAACGACGACGATTGGTACAATGATGTAGATGAAGAAGAATTTGAAGAAATTAATCCAGATTTCATTGTTGAACAATAATAGAAGTTGTTACACAACTAGGGAGGAACCTTCCTAGTTTTTTTATTTCTAACAATTAAACCTAATTGCTGATGCATGTCTCCTTTTTGATTGATATCAAATTATAGCAAGCAAAAGTTTTTAGATAAAATGTTTTTTAAAAGGTAAGGTAAAACCAAAAAGGACCAGTGACGGTTTTTCTTCTGTCTAACCTTTCACTTGCCATGCTCGGCAATAAGCTAGACCTTATTAGAGGAGTACCCCACTCCTCCAAAGAAGGCTGGGCTAATTGCTGCCGCATGTCTCCTTTTTGATTGATATCAAATTATAGCAAGCAAAAGTTTTTAGATAAAATGTTTTTTAAAGGTAAGGTAAAACCAAAAAGGACCAGTGACGGTTTTTCTTATAATCTCTCTTATAAAATGATATAATGAGTGATGTTGATTCTAATGTTGGAAAGGTTTTGAAAAGGTATGGCCACTTATACGCCAATGATTATGCAATATTTGCAGGTGAAGGCAGATTATCAAGATGCCTTTTTATTTTTTCGTTTAGGCGATTTTTATGAGATGTTTTTTGACGATGCAATTAAAGCATCACAAGAATTAGAAATTACATTGACTAGTAGAGAGGGTGGCACTGAGGAAAAAATTCCGATGTGCGGTGTTCCTTATCACTCTGCTGCTAATTATATTGATACATTAATTGAAAAAGGCTTTAAAGTAGCCATCTGTGAACAAGTAGAAGACCCGCGACAAGCAAAAGGCGTAGTTAGACGTGAAGTCGTGCAACTAGTAACGCCAGGTACAGTTATGCAAGGACGTGGTATAGATGAAAAAGAGAATAATTATGTAACATCCATTACGTTATTTGAGGATCATACATTCGGATTTGCGTTTGCAGATCTTTCTACAGGTGAGAACAAAGTAACTCTTCTATCAAATTCATTTCAGGATGTTTTAAATGAAGTAACAGCGTTAGCTGCAAAGGAAGTAGTTATTTCTAATGAATTTCCAGAAGAATTAAGAGATCAGTTAAAAGAAAGACATCAAATTGTCTTTTCAATGGAAGATGACATTTTTATGAATGAGGACATTCAAAAGATTACGACTGAATTAAATCAAGAAAAACTGATCATTACAACTTCTCGACTTCTTCATTATTTGTTCAAAACGCAAAAGCGCAGTTTGGACCATATACAACCTACAGTAACCTATGAAACAGATCATTACTTAAAAATAGATTATCATTCAAAAAGAAATCTTGAATTAACGGAAACGATCCGTTCAAAAGGAAAAAATGGTTCATTATTATGGCTGTTAGATGAAACAAAAACAGCCATGGGAGCTAGAATGTTAAAGCAATGGATTGATCGACCGTTGCTGTCAAAAGAGAGTATTGCAAATCGACATGGTATTGTTGAAGTATTACTCGAAAATTATTTTAATCGTCAGGAATTAAGAGAAAGTCTAAAGGAAGTTTATGATTTAGAAAGACTTTCTGGAAGAGTAGCATTCGGAAATGTGAATGCACGTGATTTAATAGCGTTAAAAAAATCATTACAGCAAGTACCTCATATTATAAACATTCTGGCAGAGATGAATAACTCAAAACTACAAGAGATTATTGAACAACTAGATCCGTGTGAAGAAGTAGCGGATCTTCTGGAACAATCTCTTTTAGAGAATCCTCCTTTAGCAATTAAAGAAGGAAATATGATTAAAGATGGTTATGATCAACAATTAGATGAATATCGAGATGCTAGTCGAAACGGGAAAACTTGGATAGCTTCATTAGAAAAGCAAGAGCGTGATTTGACAGGCATTAAATCATTAAAAATTGGATACAATCGTGTATTTGGATATTATATCGAAGTAACGAAGGCTAATATTCATTTACTTGAAGAAGGAAGATATGAGAGAAAACAAACATTAACGAATGCCGAGAGATACATCACTCCGGAATTAAAGGAAAAAGAGTCGTTAATATTGGAAGCTGAAGAAAAAATGGTCGAGCTTGAATATTCTATTTTTACTACGATTCGAGAACATGTAAAAGAATATATTCCACGACTTCAGGCTTTAGCAAAGTGTATAAGCAGTCTCGATGTTCTTCAATGCTTTGCAACAGTTAGTGAAAATCGTCATTATACAAAACCATTATTTTCAGATGATCGTAAAATTCATATTGTCGAAGGCCGACATCCGGTCGTTGAAAAAGTTATGCAAAAACAACAATATGTACCTAACGACTGCTTTATGAATACGGAAAGAGAAATGCTCTTAATAACAGGGCCAAATATGTCAGGTAAAAGTACGTATATGAGACAAGTCGCTTTAATGGCAGTGCTTGCTCAAATCGGATGTTTTGTACCGGCTGAACGAGCAGAGTTACCTATTTTTGATCAAATTTTTACTCGAATAGGTGCAGCGGATGATTTGATCTCTGGTCAAAGTACCTTTATGGTGGAAATGCTAGAAGCGAATCATGCCATCGCGCATGCAACACAAAATAGTTTAATTTTATTCGATGAAATAGGTAGAGGTACTTCAACCTATGATGGTATGGCATTAGCACAAGCGATTATAGAGTATATACATGAAAAAATCGGTGCTAAAACACTATTTTCAACCCATTATCATGAATTAACGACATTAGAAAATAGCTTGCATCAGTTGAAAAATGTACATGTAAGTGCTATAGAGCAAAATGGAAAAGTTGTATTTTTGCACAAAATTAAAGAGGGTGCAGCAGATAAAAGTTATGGTATTCATGTTGCACAGCTTGCAGATCTTCCAAATGATTTAATTCAAAGAGCTAACGAATTATTACAGCAATTTGAGTCTGATAAGCCGAGCACTACTTCAGTAGTGGTAGCAAATGGGGAAATCGAAATAGCGAGTGCTAAAAAAAGTAAAGAAGCTGAAGCACAGCTTTCGTTTTTTGAACCAGCAATTGAATCGAAAAAAGACAAGCTACATGCAAATGAGCATAAATGTATTCAGCAGCTTAAAGCTTTAAATATTTTAGAGATGACACCTTTAGATGCTATGAATGCTCTTTATGAACTTCAGAAGAAAGCTAATCAATAAAGAACGTACTGTGAATCTGTGATCATGCTGGAAGATCCAAATCTTGTATCGCTCAAAGCTGTACTTTATGAATGAAAGAGGTGAACATCTTGGGGAAAATCGTCCAACTAAGTGACCATTTATCGAATAAAATCGCTGCAGGGGAAGTAGTAGAAAGACCTGCGTCGGTTGTAAAAGAACTTACGGAGAACTGTATAGATGCGAATAGCACTATCATTGAAATTGAAATTGAAGAAGCGGGCTTAAAAAGTATTCGTATTATTGACAATGGAGATGGAATTGAGGAAGAAGATGTATTAAAAGCCTTCGACCGACATGCTACGAGTAAAATAAAAAATGAAAATGATTTATTCCGTATTCGAACACTCGGTTTTAGAGGGGAAGCTCTTCCAAGTATAGCATCTGTTTCTATGTTAGAAATTAAAACGAGTACAGGAGACAAGGCTGGGACCCATGTTGTATTAGAAGGAGGTAAGCTTCTTTCTTCTACATCAAGTTCTGCAAGAAAAGGTACAGACATTACTGTTTCAGACTTGTTTTTTAACACACCAGCTCGTTTGAAATATGTAAAAACAGTTCATACAGAGCTTGGGAATATTACGGATGTAGTCAATCGTTTAGCCATGTCTCATCCCGATATATCATTTAAGCTTTCTCATAATGGTAAAACGATTTTGCATACAAATGGGAACGGAGATGTAAGAGCTGTATTAGCGGCAATTTATGGGTTTAACATTGCGAAAAATATGAAGCCCATTCAGGCGGAATCGCTCGATTTTAAATTGAAGGGATATATTTCTTTACCTGAATGTACGAGAGCATCAAGAAACTATATGTCTTTAATGATCAATGGCCGCTATATAAAGAACTACTTATTATCTAAAGCCATCCTTGATGGATATCATACACTTTTACCAATAGGTCGATACCCAATTGTGTTATTAGATATAGAAATGGATCCTATTTTAGTAGATGTGAATGTTCATCCAGCTAAACTAGAGGTTCGTTTAAGTAAAGAGCAAGAGCTGATGGAGTTAATTTCTAAAACGATAGTTTCTATTTTTAAGAAGGAAACTTTAATTCCTTCCAATGTTGAAAAGAAACCAAAAGTTAAGCAACAATCAGAACAGGTAAGTTTTCAACTAGAAGGAAGAGTGGATAAACCGAAAAAACCAGATCCACAAATTATTTCTGCTTTTATGCAATCCATTCGAGAAGACGGTCAAAAAGATGGTGAAAAAATAGAGGTTCCTTCTCCTGTAATCAAAGAATCGTCATTTGAAATGACACGTCCTTTCGTTGAAACGAAAGATCCTGAAAGTATTTCAAAAGATATGGAAGATGTAGAAGTATATGAATCGGAAGAAGAAGCGATTGAAGTTGGAGACGGGGAATCTTCAACTTATGAAGAAGAAGAGCCAGTTAATGTTACAAGTAGAATTCCAACTCTATATCCTATTGGTCAGCTACATGGGACATACATTATTGCTCAAAATGAAAACGGTATGTACATGATTGACCAACATGCTGCCCAAGAAAGGATAAAATATGAATTCTTCCGCGAACATGTTGGTCAAGTAGGTAATGAGTTACAGGATTTATTAGTTCCAATTACATTACAGTATTCAACAGATGAAACGATAAAAATACAAGAAAATATAGATCTCCTGCAAGAGGTTGGGGTTTATTTAGAAGAATTCGGTCAAAATGCTTTTATCGTCCGATCTCACCCTCAATGGTTTCCTAGTGGTGATGAACAAGAATTAATTGAAGATATTCTTAATCAGTTATTGAAGATGAAAAAAGTGGATATTAAGAAATTGCGAGAAGAAGCAGCTATTATGATGAGTTGTAAAGCTTCTATTAAAGCGAATCATCATTTGAGACATGATGAAATTACATCACTGCTTGAACAATTGCGTCACAGTTCTGATCCGTTTACATGTCCACACGGTAGACCGATTATTATCCATTTTTCAACGTATGATATTGAAAAAATGTTTAAAAGAATTATGTAATAATGAAAAGCAGGGTGATTTTACAAGTATAGCTTAAAAATCATCCTGCTTTTCTGTTTAGTAGTCATTCATCTATTATGCTTATACATGATTTAAAATGATAAGAAGCGTTATGCGTGTGAAATCATTTTAGTTAGTCAACTAATCCATGCTTAACTATTTCAATCTTAACTTTGGCTTTAATATCAGCGTTTTTATAGGCCTCATCTTTCCAATTTAATTTTTCATACTCTTCATTATGAAAAGAATGCAATTGTTGTCCGATTGCTAGACCATCACAATTTGCTTTTTGTAATTTTTTTATGATTGTATTTACTTCTTTAGTTAATTGTTTTTCCATTTTGTTAGTTATGAATTCTCTATTCTTCTTTACATTCATTTTGGGTGATTCGATTACTTCAACTTTAATGTTCAGCTTGATATCTGCTGTAGCCTTTCCATTTTTAATGTTTACCTTGGTTTTTCGCTTTGATTCTAATAAATTTATGGTTATATAACCTTCAATTTTGGGCTGTTCATTATCTCTTAGTTTTATGACTAAATTAGGCTGATATTTCACAATGGATCTTTTCAATGAATTAAACAATATACTTTCTTGCATTGATAAGGTTTCACCAGTAAATTTATCTTCATCCATAATGGCTAAACCATCTATCTTGGGTGTTTTGTCTGGGGATGTGGTGATGTAAGGAACTAGAATATCAAATCCTCTATTTTCAAATATCCTTGATCCTTTCAATAAATTTACATTAGGAAGCACACCTTTATCAACGTGGGCCAGTAAAAGTTCTCTAAAGTATTCTGATGGTTCACTTTCATTTGGAATCGGATTAGAAAAGTAAGATTTTGCATCTCCTTTTACAATAACGAGATATGGATTAATGGGATTATTAGGTTCTCTTATAAAAATATCTAAATAAGGATATAACCCGTCCTCTTTTGCTAGCTTTTCACCAAAAAATACGACTTTTAATTTTGATGTATCTAATGTCTCTGCAACTTTATCGTTTATGCGTAATGTAATCTCACGAACGGTATCACCTTTAACGGTCGTAATAATGCTAGACTGAGGATACACCGCGTCGTTAGGAGTAGAATAAGTTCCTATTATTTTGTCATTATCATTTTTATCATATGCTGCAGATAGAATAAATCTAGTTTCTTTTATTAATTTCTCATCCCAACAACCAGACAGAAGAATTAAACAAGTAATAGTTACGAGTATACGACTAATTTTATGCTTCATTTGCTGATGATCCTTTTTGTTTAGTTCTAGTTCTTTTAAAAAGTAGAAGTATGGCTGTTAGTGTTGGAATGAGAATTATAACAAATAGAGAGTAATAATCTCTGAAGTATGCAAATGAAATAAAGAATTGTTTATTAGCAAACTTATGGACAATTATGGAAATAACGAAAATAATGAGAGTAAGCCATTTTAAATAATAATTATGATGATCTTTATTGCGCAAACGACTCATACCTAGACACCCTATATATAAGAAACAAATATAAGAAGTTGTCATCAAAACTGTCCAAGCGGCAATGAAAAAAACTTCAATTCGTTCCAATATGGTGAAATGCATAGGGATAATAAAATAAATAACAGCATCCACAATATTTTTTGCTGCATTTGGAAAGTACATAAAAACAAAAGTTGTGGCCGTTAAATATAATAAGCATACAAGCCAAATACTTATATTCGCAATCTTAAATACCTTTTTTTTCGGGGCACAAACAAAAGGATGGATAAAGAGAAAAATTTCAAATCCTGTAAAAGCTATTAATCCATCTTTTGAAGCTTTGAATATTTCCCATATATTTGATTCGCCAACTGGCAGTAGGTAATGATAATTTAACTCTTTCAGATCCCAAAAAAGAAAGTAAATCATCAATAAAATGACCATCACAGCAATCGTTAAAAATCGCCCAATTGTAGCAAGATCGCCATTTAATATATAAAAACCTACTAAAATTAGCAATAAAAACATGAACCAAAAAGGAGTTCGGTAGTAATTCCATAATTTTAAAATGGAAGTGGTTTGATAGGCAAAATGAACGCTATACATCACATAGTAAACAATCATAATTACGTTTATACATTTACCGATAAAAGAACCAAATACTTTGATTGTAATATCATAAAAGGTCAATTCTGGGTAATTCTTGATTATGAAGTAATAGATTAATATCAACATTTGTACATAAGTAGCTGATATTAATAAAGAAATCCATCCATCATGTCCAGCTGTCTTACCGAGAATGTGTGGTAATGATAAAATTGTTAAACCAACTTGTGAATGAATCATAAAGAAAAAAAACTGTGATTTTGAAATTTGATTAGAAGGTAAAAATTTCATCTCTTCTTCCACCACCTAGAAAATCGTTCACGTACAGTGTTTCTTGCTAATGAATCGGTTGGTCGGGTATTTAAAGTGAAAATAGGTGCTCGGATGATAGTATCTTTGAGATCTTTCCACTTTAAAGGAGTGAATGGAGTTAAATAAGGAACTCCAAAAGGACGTAACTTACATAAATGCCCTACTAGTAGGACAATTCCTATCACAATTCCATAGATGCCAAGAATGGATGCAAGAAACATAAAAGGAAATCTTAGAATGCGTACTGTAGCGCTCATTTCGGAACTAGGAATAACAAAGGAAGAAATAGCTGTGAGTGCCACGACAACAACCATTATATTAGAAACTAATCCAGCTTTTACGATAGCGTCACCAATGACAAGCCCTCCAACAATCCCAATGGTGGGACCGATTTTAGTTGGAAGTCTTAATGTTGCTTCTCGTATAAGCTCAATAAAAACTTCCACAATGCCGGCTTCGACTAATGGCCCATAGGGTATGCTTTCTACCGATTTTTGAACTGTGAAAATAATTCTTTGAGGAACTACTTCATAATGAAATCCTACGATTGCAATATAAAAAGCTGGCAATAAAATGGCAGTGAAAAAGGAAGTAAATCGTATAATTCTGTTAAAAGATGCAACTAAAAAGCGCAAATTATAATCATCTGGAGATTGGAAAAACGAGATAAATGATATAGGTAAAATGGATGCGCAAGGATTTCCATCTAACAATAAGACTATTCTACCTTCCAAAAGACCACCTGCAGATCGATCGATACGTTCTGTAGTTAGAGTTTGTGAGAATGGAGTTATTGAGTATTCTTCTATATAGGCTTCTAATACAGAAAGACTAAAAACAGAATCGACGTCTATACTTTTTATTCTTTCTTCAATTTTATTTACTAAGTCTAAATCAGCTACATTATTTAAATATACTATGGCAGCTGTTTTTTCAGCTTCTTTTCCAACTTTCAATTGTTTTATTGTTAAATTTGGAGATACAACACCTTTACGAATTAAGAATAAATTGGTTTGTAATGATTCCACATATCCTTCATGAGATCCTCTGACAACATTTTCTGTTGTTGGGATGGTAACTTGACGCCCATCGGATCTTAATGCCATGAAGCTATACGGCTCCTTTTGACCCTCTAAAAACAATAAAACAAAACCAGTTAGTAGATTTGTAATAATTGTCTTCTGGTCGTCTTCGCTTTTTATTTTTACTAAATTAAAATTTGATGATTCTTCGATTGAATAGTTGCTACTAAGCAAATCATCTAAAACCGATTGGATAGTTACATTATCAGCTAAACTATATAAATAAATTAATTTTGCTTTTTTATTTTGAATATGTAAGTCTCTAACAAGTATATCGTCGCTATTCCCAAGTGCTTTTTTTATGGATTCAATATTTTCCTCTAAATCAAGAGAAATTGTTAAATGAACTTCATCAATAACGGGAGTCTTTTGTTTCGTTTGATTATTTTGCTTTTGTTTTCGGTGTTTCTTTGAAAAAAACGATAGCAATTACCATCACCTTCTTTACAATTTCTTTTTTTAGTATGTTTCTTTTGTGAAAAAATATAATAATTAATTTAGGTTTAAAAAGATAATTAATGGGAATAACTGAATTGGTATTTGTTACGTTTTTGAAAAAGAAGAAGTAACCTTTTATGTATTCTTTAAGGATGTGTACCTTTATCTTTATAACTTGTGATACTATTAAAGAAATAGGAATAAGGTAGTTGAAAAAAGTGAGTAACAAGCAAAAATTAATTTGTATTGTTGGACCTACAGCTGTAGGAAAAACAAAGATTAGCATTGATCTGGCTAAAAAGTATAATGGAGAAATTATTAGTGGGGATTCGATGCAGGTGTATCGTAAGATGGATATTGGGACGGCTAAAATAAGCAAACAAGAAATGGAAGGTGTCCCGCATCATTTGCTGGATATTAAAGAACCAGACGAAGCCTTTAATGTCGCTCAATTTCAAGAGTTAGTGACTGCTTGCATCCAAGACATAGCATCAAGAGGAAAGTTACCAATAATAGTAGGCGGTACAGGATTATACATAGAAGCGGTTTTACAAAATTACTCTTTTTCGGAAGCGGTGAGTGATGAGGCTTATCGAACAGAATTAGAGCAATTGGCAGTGAAGCAAGGTGTAGATGCATTACATCAGATGTTAGCAACCGTTGATGAAGAGAGCGCGAAAAATATACATCCTAATAATGTTAGACGAGTTATTAGAGCCCTTGAAATTTTTCATTGTACTGGAATGAAGATGAGTGAACAACTTCAAAAGCAAGCAAAAGAATATGTTTATGATGTGGCTTTGATTGGCCTTATTATGGATCGTGAAACCTTATATGAACGAATTAATCTTAGGGTGGATCTCATGATGCAACAAGGTTTATTAGAAGAAGTGCAGCATCTTTATCAAGCTGGACTTAGGGACTGTCAGTCTATCCAAGCTATAGGTTATAAAGAGCTTTATGAATATTTTGATGGGAACATGACATTAGACATGGCGATAGAACAGTTAAAGCAAAACTCTAGACGCTATGCGAAAAGACAATTAACTTGGTTTCGAAATAAGATGAATATCGAGTGGTTTGCCATGGACCAAGATAGTTATGAAAAAAAAGTTCTTGAAATATCTGAATTTATAGAAGGAAAGCTGTCATTGACAGCGAATAATAAACAATAGAGATAAATGAGGAGGATTAGCTGTAATGAAAACATCTGTTAATATTCAAGATCAGTTTTTAAATCAATTAAGAAAAGAAGGTATTTATGTTACAGTATTCTTATTAAATGGTTTCCAAATAAGAGGACAAATTAAAGGGTTTGATAACTTTACAGTCTTGTTGGAGAGTGAAGGAAAGCAACAGTTAGTTTTCAAGCATGCTATCTCTACTTTCGCTCCGCAAAGAAATGTACAAGTTAATTTCGAAGGAAAAGAATAAACTTTTAAGATACAAAGAAGAGGATATCTCAGAAGCGTAGCTTTTGATAGATATCCTTTTTTATTTATGTCTTCTAACTTGTTAATTGGGATGTGGCACTAGTTATCTTATCGAATGTTTAGAGGTTTAGTTGAATATATATGAGATAGATGAGATATTTTCGAGAATGTGCATTTTGCAACAGAATTCTAGATTGCTTATGTTATTTGCTTAACAATGGAATATATTCATAATTGTTCTCGTGAAAGTGAACGAGATGTATGGGTGATGAGTACATCCTTAAATTTTGCATCCGACATACTTGGAGAGCGACAGTCATAATGTAAACAAAAGTGTGTTTTCGAATACGAATCTCTGCAGTATGTGAGGTGAGTGTGTTGGCCGATGGCTATAAAAAAAGAAATAATGGACAAATTAACGTTGTAATTAGTAATCAAAAAAGAAAATCCATAAAAAAAGATCCTTTAATCTTTGAAAGTAAACAGAAAGAAGTGCCACATCAACATATAGCATTAAAAGAGATTGAACAGGAACTTGAAGCTTTAGTTGGTATGGAAGAAATGAAAAAAACAATTATGCAAATTTATGCTTGGATTTACGTAAATAAAAAAAGAGAGGAAGCCGGATTAAAAGCTAGTCGTCAAGCTTTGCATATGATGTTTAAAGGGAATCCAGGTACAGGAAAAACTACGGTAGCGAGATTGATTGGGAAGCTTTTTGTAAAAATGAATGTACTATCTAAAGGACATTTAATTGAGGCTGAACGAGCGGATTTAGTAGGTGAGTATATTGGGCATACTGCTCAAAAAACTCGTGATTTAGTTAAAAAAGCAATAGGGGGTATTTTATTTGTAGATGAAGCATACTCGTTAGGAAGAGGGGGAGAAAAGGACTTTGGAAAAGAAGCAATTGATACACTCGTTAAACATATGGAAGATAAACAACATGAATTTATTTTAATATTAGCTGGTTATTCAAAAGAAATGGAGTATTTCCTAAGTTTAAATCCTGGGTTGCATTCCCGTTTTCCGATTGTTATAGATTTTCCGGACTATACAGTCACCCAATTGATGGACATCACAGCCATGATGTTAAAAGAAAGAGAATATATTTTAAGTAGAGAAGCAGAACGAAAGTTAGAGAATCATTTAATGATCATAAAAAATACATGGAGTCCTATTAGTTTCTCTAATGGACGTTATATTCGAAATACGTTAGAAAAGTCTATACGAAGTCAAGCAATGCGATTGTTAGTAAATGATGTGTACGATAAAAATGAATTAATTACAATCCGAAGCCAAGATTTACAATTTGAAGATTGAGAGGGGAAATGCATTGCATTTTCTCTCTTTTTCATATACCTTTTTCTATACAGAAAAAATTTTTTGAAAGACTCTTTCATTTTGTTTAGAATAAAAAAGGATAAATAATTTATGTATTACCGTATAAGGGAGAAGAAGCAACATGTATAAGCAATTAAAGTATGGAGCTCAATTAAAAATCTTGAGTGATTCAATAGAAGAAAAAATCGCAAAGCTACATAAACAAGCGGATGATATAATCGACCAAAATCAATTTAGAGTTTTAACGAGCTTTCAAAATAATAAAGTGAGTGACTCGCATTTCATTCCATCAACAGGATATGGATATGATGATCTTGGACGTGATACTCTTGAAAAAGTGTACGCTGAAGTATTTGGTGCTGAAGCAGGCCTTGTTCGTCCGCAAATTATTTCGGGGACACATGCCATTTCTACTGCGCTATTTGGCATTTTAAGACCTGGTGATGAATTGTTATATATCACAGGAAAACCATACGATACTTTAGAAGAAATTGTTGGTATTAGAGGCAAGGGAACAGGTTCATTAAAGGAATATCAAATTGGTTATCAGGCTGTAGAATTAACAGATGAGGGAAGAGTGGACTTTGAGGCTGTAAAGAATGCTATTACAAACAAAACAAAAATGATAGGTATTCAGCGCTCAAAAGGCTATGCTGCTCGTCCTTCGTATACGATTGAAGACATAAAAGAAATGATATCTTTCGTTAAAGAAATTAAATCTGATGTTATTGTTTTCGTGGATAATTGCTATGGTGAGTTTGTTGAACTACAAGAACCGTGTCATGTAGGGGCCGACTTAATGGCAGGTTCGTTGATTAAAAATCCTGGAGGCGGTTTAGCGAAGACTGGAGGCTACATTGTAGGGAAACACGATTTAGTTGAAGCTTGTTCATATCGACTAACTACTCCAGGCATAGGAGCAGAGGCGGGGGCATCACTTTATTCCTTGCAGGAAATGTATCAAGGATTTTTTATGGCACCACATATTGTAGGACAAGCGTTAAAAGGAGCACAATTTACAAGTGCGATTCTTGAAGAGGTTGGTTTAAACACTTTTCCAAAATGGGATGAAAATCGAACAGACTTAATTCAAGCTGTGCAATTTGATCAAGCAGATTTAATGATTGCCTTTTGTCAGGCCATTCAGTTTGCTTCCCCTATTAATTCTCATTTTACACCATTGCCAAACTATATGCCTGGGTATGAAGACGATGTCATCATGGCTGCTGGAACATTTATTCAAGGGGCAAGTATAGAATTAACGGCAGATGGTCCAATAAGACCTCCGTATATTGCATATGTACAAGGTGGTTTAACTTATTCTCATGTTAAGGTAGCTATTTTAACAGCTTTAAATTCTTTATTGGAAAAAGGTCAAATTACGTTATAGTATATTTTTCATTAAAAAACCTAAGTTTATGCAAACTTTAGGTTTTTTAATGAGTTGTATTTGTTTTAATTAGTATAATTTGTTACCCTTACTATTGTGAATTTTTTTAATATTCATTTAAAAAATAATGTAAGAAAATCTAACATCATGTTGACAAATAATCTAACATCTAATAAAATAAGTTTAACAATTAAGTGAGAGGGGAAAGAAGAGTTTGAATAGTAAAAATATTAGAAGAACAATGCCGCTATTTCCAATTAGTATTGTTATGCAGCTCACAGAATTGTCAGCAAGACAAATAAGATATTATGAAGAGAATCAACTAATATCCCCTGCAAGAACAGAAGGAAATCGAAGGTTATTTTCTTTAAATGATATTGATACTTTATTAGAAATCAAAGAAATGCTCGAACAAGGTGTTAACTTAGCAGGAATAAAAAAGGTATTTTCAGTTAAAGAAGAGGTAAAGCTTCAGACAGAAACAGCAAAACTACAAGAAAAGACAAAACCTGATCTCTCTGACGAAGAGCTTAGAAAGCTGTTAAGGGCTGAACTTTTACACAATAGTAGAAATAGAGCGTCACTTCGTCAAGGTGACATGTCGCGCTTTTTTCATTAAATAATAGATAAAATATCAGAATATTGGGAGGAATTTAAGGCATGGCAAAGTTTACTCGTGAAGACATTACTCGTTTAGCAAAAGAAGAAAATGTAAAGTATATTCGTTTGCAATTTACAGACATTCTAGGAACAATCAAAAATGTTGAAATTCCTGTAAGTCAATTAGGTAAAGCGTTAGATAACAAAATGATGTTTGATGGTTCTTCTATCGAAGGTTTTGTACGTATTGAAGAATCAGATATGTATTTATATCCTGATTTAGATACTTGGGTTGTATTCCCATGGACAGCTGAAAAAGGAAAGGTTGCTCGTTTAATTTGTGATATTTACAACACGGACGGAACTCCTTTCGAAGGAGATCCTCGTACGAATTTAAAACGTGTTCTAGCAGAAATGAGAGAAATGGGCTTTACAGATTTTAATCTTGGACCAGAGCCTGAATTCTTCCTATTTAAACTAGATGAAAAAGGTGAACCGACTCTAGAATTAAATGATAAAGGTGGCTACTTTGACTTAGCACCGACAGATTTAGGGGAAAACTGTCGTCGTGATATCGTTCTTGAGCTTGAAGAAATGGGCTTTGAAATTGAAGCTTCTCACCATGAAGTAGCGCCTGGTCAACATGAAATTGATTTTAAATATGCAGATGCTGTAACTGCATGTGATCATATCCAAACTTTTAAACTAGTTGTTAAAACAATTGCTCGTAAGCATGGCTTACATGCAACATTCATGCCAAAACCATTATTCGGAGTAAATGGTTCAGGAATGCACTGTAACGTATCTCTATTTAATGGTAAAGAAAATGTATTCTATGATCCAAAAGGTGATATTGAGTTAAGTGAAACAGCAAAACAATTTATTGCTGGTATTATCAAACATGCTCCAAACTTTACAGCTGTTACAAACCCAACTGTAAACTCATATAAACGTTTAGTACCTGGCTATGAAGCGCCATGTTACGTAGCTTGGTCAGCTCGTAACCGTAGTCCACTAGTACGTATCCCGGCTTCACGTGGATTAAGTACACGTGTTGAAGTGCGTAGTGTAGACCCTGCAGCTAACCCGTATTTAGCAGTAGCTGTACTTTTACAAGCTGGTTTAGATGGAATTAAAAATAAATTAACTCCACCTCAAGCAGTTGATCGTAACATTTATGTAATGTCTAAAGAAGAACGTATTGAAGCAGGTATTGTTGATTTACCAGCTACTTTATATGCAGCATTAGATGCATTACAAAGTGACGAAGTTATTAAATCAGCACTAGGTTCTCACCTATTAGAACACTTTATCGAAGCAAAAGAAATTGAGTGGGACATGTTCCGTACGCAAGTTCACCCATGGGAACGCGATCAATATATGACAATGTATTAATAACTAGAACCCTTGACGTTATTAGCGTTGAGGGTTTTTTACTTTTAAACGCCTATGTTTGTGTGAAAAAGAAAACCCTGGGCTATGCCTAGGGTTCTAAAAAGCTTATAGCGTGGTATTAAAAAACTCTTCCGAGGTGCTAAACTATTTTTGGTTCGCCAACCAAAATAAAAGCATACGGAGGAGTTTTTTATGTCAAAAGACACTAATAGTTTAGCACACACAACTTGGAATTGTAAGTATCATTTCGTCTTTGCACCAAAGTATAGAAGGCAAGTTATTTATGGGAGAATAAAGAAGGATATTGGGCAAATACTACGCACTTTATGCGAAAGAAAAGGTGTAGAAATCATTGAAGCAACAGCGTGTAAAGATCACGTACATTTGTTAGTATGCATTCCAACTAAGTTAAGTTTGTCTGCGTTTGTAGGTTATTTAAAGGAAAAAGTAGCTTGATGATATTTGATCGTCATGCCAATCTGAAATATAAATATGGAAATCGAAAATTTTGGTATACAGGATTTTAGGTAGATACAGTTGGAAGAAATAAAAAGGTAATAGAAAATTATATACGTAATCAAATACAAGAAGATATAGTCGCAGAACAGCTAAGTATGATGGAATATATTGATCCATTCACTGGTGAAGAGGTAAAGATAAAGAATAGAAAATGAGCGGAAGACCTTTTAGGTCAAGCCAGTAAAAGTAGTACAAAAGGCGAACCATTCAGAAGCCCTTTAGGGTTTGGTCAGTAACAAAGGCTTTCAGCCGCAGAACAAATCACCCGTTCTCACGGGTGGTTTTGACCTTGTGGGTAAAAACTAGTGAGTAATAATTTATAGCTTGTCCACCCACAAAACACCCACACAAAATCACATTTATCTTTTTTAGTTCAAGATATCTTTTGTATAGTTTTCAAATTTAGCCATTGTATCTGCTTCGATTTTTTTAGAAATGTGTGAGTAAACATCTGCCGTAATTTGCATACTTCCATGGCCTAATCGTTCTTGTACATATTTCATGTTAGCGGATGCTTGGATATTTTCTAATCAAGAAATAAAAGAACTTCCATCATATTATGGTAACGGTTCACAATGGATTAAATTTAAAAACTAGAGGTGAATATAATGAATTTAACGTATGTAGTAGAAGGGGAAAAATACACAATACTAAACAATGGTATACCTTGGATTGTACAAGAAGCTTATATTCCTTATCCTGGTACAACCTTAGAAGAATCAGCACAAAATCATATTAATACAATTATTGAAGAAGGTAATAAACCAATACAACCTACTTTAGAAGAACAAGTAGTTGAATTAAACATTGCAATCGCAGAATTAGGACTAGCAGCAGAGCAAGACAAAATTGAAACTCAACTAGCGATTGCAGAACTTGCGAATATCGTAACGGGAGGTGTTGAATAATGGCGAAAATCTATTTCAATTTAATCAAAGCAGATCAGTGGTCAATTGATAACGTCCCTACATGATGGCGTGCAGATGTACAAGCATTGATAAACCAAAACGCGGCCGAGGGAGTTAAATGAATATCGATGAAAGAAAGGTTAAAAGGTTAGAGTTATATCAACGTTCAATTGGAACCGCATACCAACAGTTGAAAGATGTACTTTATAGCGATAATAGCGATGAGGTCTTTATAGCTTTAAAAAGTTTGTTGGATTTAATTTTCAGTGCTGATGAGATGCATTTTGAAAGAAAGGGATATTTTAAACGACGAGACAACGACAAAAAAGGTATATATTTAAATGGTTTAAGATATGCTGTGAATCTATTAAAGCATGAAAGAATTTGCTTCGAAGTACAACAAGTAACCACAGTTCCAATGTTTGAATTCCCATTAGAAATACCGGAGGAAGGTATTGAAATGGGAATAATCCAAGTGGAGTGGGTTGAAGTTGACACATTACCTAACTCTAAATTAGATGATAATAAAAATTTTGTTTTCCAAAAGAAAAGATACAACGAAAGACTTGTGGGTAATGAAATTTTCAAAGCAATAGATGCGGGTATTGAGTTTTTATTGAAAGCAAAAAATGATTTTGTAGATTGATTTTAATTTAGGTCAGTAGTTTATCAAACGTTTCTGACTCATTTCACATCTGGAGCAAAAATGATGCGACTGAAGAAATGAAAGGAAATAGGAAAATCCTTACTATATAGAGAAGTAATGTGTTAGATGAATTTTAATTTAGTTTGAAAATATAGGGGGGATTTTTTGAAAAAAACTATAATAATTTTGTCAGTGCTAGTTGTAATTGGAATTGCATCAATGTATTTTTATGGGGAAAATAAAGAAAAAAAGGAAGATAAAGAAGTAGCTAGAAATGCAATAGAACATTTTCTTTATCAGGATAAAGAATACAAAAAAGATGATATAAAAAGTATAAAACTAAAATATGATGGTAAAGCAACAGGAATTAACAATAAGTGGGTTGCTTATGTTGTTTATTCTGATGAACCGTCTAATGAATATATTTATCATATTCGAAAAAAAGTAAGGAAGTAATACATGCTGGATTTGCGAATAATGGAGATATCGAACCAAAAACATGAAGATAAAAAATAATAATAAAATTTTTTGCGTATGATTCTAACATGTTAACGAAGCCAATAGCCTAATGTTGGCTTTTTTAGTGTGTATCAGGATTATTATGCGTCGTTGTTAGAGTGTGTTATTTTACAATTAGGCAGATATCTATACCTCCTTGAACACGGGTACATATAATATTTTGAACCAATTTGAGGAGGAGATATAAGATGAATACACAATTATACGGAGGATATGGCATGGGGTATGGTGGTTATCCAAGTTATGGTATGGGTTATGGAATGAGCTATGGTGGTCATCATGGATACGGCATGGGCTATGGCGGTTACCCACACCATCATTATCATAGTCAGTGTTGCTATCCAATTCATCATGGTTATCATCATCATGGACATTACGGATGTTAAACACATTGGAAAATTAACGAAAGCTAATCGCATATATAATACATGTTCCGCACGCAAGTTCACCCATGGGAATTCGATCTATATATGACAATGTATTAAGAAATAGAACCCTTGACACTGTTGGTGTACGAATTTAATATTTTTTTGTATTATGATATGTTATATATGTTGATATAAAGCCGTTTGTTTATTATCTGGTGTTATTGCAATTTATATAAAATTGACTAATTCGTTACCTTTTTTGTTACCTTTTTTGGCGAATATTAAGGGTAAAACAGACCACTATTTTATTTGTAATTTAGTGGTCTGTTTTATTTATTTCTTCAAGTTGATTTACTAATTGATCTTCCATAGTTGGTAGGATGTGCGAATAAGTATCTAGTGTGATTTTTACACTTGCATGACCTAAGCGTGTAGATATCATTTTTATATTAACACCCCTAGATAATAGAACTGAAGCGTGTGTATGTCTTAGACCATGAAATTTAAGCTTATTAAAACCATTATCATCAATTATTTTTTTCATCTTTTTTCTAACATCTGTAGGATCAAGTGGAGTACTTAGTGTAGTGCAGCATACTAAATCAAGATTAGAATATGCTTTACCATGTTTTTCTTTGTATTCTTCTATTAATTTTTTATGTGATTCTAATTCGTCCATAACGAATTTAGGAAGAGTTATTGTTCTCTTGCTTTTTTCTGTTTTAAGTTTATTTGAAATTTTCCCACCACTAATTAAAGTTTGATTAATTCTAATTGTATTGTTTTCAAAATTAACGTTTTCCCATGTGAGTCCTAGTATTTCACCTTGACGACATCCGCTATAAAACGCTAGATAGTAAACGATATAAAAATTAGGGTTACCTTTTTTCGCTTGTGCTAAAAAATTAATAGCCTCATTTTCTGACCATACAGCTTCTTCATTTATAGTAATCGTAGGTAGTTTAACTTTCTTCGCTGGATTTCTATATATTATTTCTTCATCTACTGCGTATTCAAGTGAATTTTTTACAATAACGAATATCCTTTTAATTGTAGAGGGTGCTAATTCCTCTTCGATTAAACTTGCTACATATTCTTTTAAATCAAGTGGAGTAATACTTTATAAAATTAAATCCCCAAGTTGAGGTATTATCCAATTATCTATGTTTCTTCTGTTGGTATCTATAGTTTGTTCACTAAGTTCAGTCTTTTTAATTTTAAACCAATCTTCTAGGTAATCTTTGAACAACATTTTAGAAGGTTCTACATTTATTCCTTTATTAATAGCCGTTTGATTTTCAGCAAGATAAGCGGATGCTTCCTTTTTAGTCTTAAAACCTTTCTTTTTCTTTTGTTTTCTTTTGCCACTTGTACCTATCTCTAACATGACCATCCATCTTGTGCCCTGTTTAGTGCTATATTTATGGATTGATCCAGCCATGTATGAATCCTCCTTTGAAATTTCATTTAAATTTTTATGTTGATTTACTCTAATGATTTCTTTCCCATTCTTTTCTTGCTTCGTTTTTTATTAATTTTACAATCGCTTCTTTCCCCTCAGAGCTTATGCTTGAAATGTCGTATCTGAATATATTAGTAAAAAATTTATAATTATCTAAATCAGTTTTCATAGAAGAAACTAGCGAATGTAAATTCTTTAATACTTCTGGAAATGTATCTATATTTCTTTCGAGAAAGAACATGAGTTCAGTGTAAATGTCCTTTGCTTCTTTTTTTGCTGATTCTTCAAGTAATTCGTACCAAGCTAAGTCTTCTTCGAGTTTTTCAATATCCTTTGCTGACATTTCAGACTTAAATTCTGGTGTTGCAAAACCTAGTCTTTTTTCTTCTTCGTATTGTTCAGCAAGTTCTATATTTCTTTGTAATTCGTGCTCTTGATAGTTTGGATCTTCTAGAATTTCTATTTGTCTTTTAACAAACATTGCTTCTGATTCTAATCTTTCTGGTGATATATAACCAAAATGAGCTAGATAATCTTCTATTCTCTTATCTTCAATTCCTAATTCTAAAAATATTTTATAGAGAACATTATAATCCAAATTCTTGTAGCGATTATTTTCTAAATGACTAATGTAAGCATTACTTTTACCTATCTTTAACGATAAATCTTTCGAATTGATTTTTTTATGTTTCCTCATTAATTTAACAAATTCACCAATCGTACCATCAAAACTAAGAGTATATCTAGGATTGTGCATTTTATCACCTCAAAATTATATTAACATATACAGTAAGTTACATCAAATTGTTGGAAGTTACAAAAAAGATATTATTTTGTGTTTTTGATTAAAAAAGGTTACAAAAACTTATTGAAAGTTACAATTATATATTATATTATTAAGTAAAGGAGGTGAAATATATGGCTTTTGAAAATAAAAATGTTTTAGATGTAAAGGATATTCAAGAGTACTTAGGTATCGGAAGATCAAAAGCATATGATCTTGTTAATTCTGGTGAGTTTCCTGTGGTTAGGATTGGAAAACTTATAAAAGTTTCTCGTCCAGTCTTTGAATCTTGGCTAAATGGAGAGCATTAATTATATAACGTAGTTTAGTAGATTCATATAATACATAATTAAGTAACGCTTTTGGTAGTACATATTTTAAGGTGGAGTTAGGTACGGGTGCTTCAGTCGTTAGATTAAATTAACGAATAAATGAAAATTGCATTTTATTGTAAAACAAAAGAGAGTGAAATAAATCACTCTCAGTACATTATGTTAATGGAATTGGATCATAATTTGGGTTATCTAAAAATTTACCTTTTACTAATTTAAATAGTTTAGCTGAATTAATCTTGCTTGGCATACCTTTTGGACATATATGATATGAGTATTTATCATTATTAACATAACTTTTATATGTATCAGCTTTACCTAAAAAGGCAACTCCATGTATAGATTCAACATAGCTATGAATAGTATTCAAAATAAATTCATATTCAGCTACATCATCTATACTATCGGGTATTCCACCAGTACATAAAAAAACATAATCACTATTTACAATTTGATTACGAATTAAATTTAAATTATCCAATATTTTTCGATAATAATATGAAGATGAGAGACTTTTAACCATGCTTAATGTTTCCTGTAATTTAGCTGATTTTGATTGAAAATAAGGATAAACATTTACTACACTGAGTTCACCAATTTTATAATCCTTTAAATCATAATAGGCAACATGAGCGCATTTGTTAATAGTTTTGTCTGATTCGCTTTTATTAGCTGCACTTGGATTCATCATTATGAATAGAATCTTCTTTGAAAAATTATTTTTGAATTTTGCTGTGAGGAGCGCTCGATACCTCAGATCAGTATTTTTCAGTTTTTTAACACTACAATTAGTCGGTGTTATTACATAACTGGGGTAAGTCTCATTCATTTATAATCATTCCTCTCTTTTTATTATTATAGCACAGTTGGAAATTTTTGCTTGGAACGAGGTTTTTATTATGATTTTTGATGAACTATTAGTTTTGTTTATTCCTATATGACATATTAATATATAAAGAGATTAGGTTTTATTTTAAATATTCAATAAATATTTAAAGTTAATTTCTTTATTACTAGAATGAGGTGTTTTCATACAATGAAAAGAGACAATATAGAAATACATCAAGCGAATGTAAGAAGAAATAATGGTAAGAATCTGAAAAACAATAATGTCTATACATATCCATATGTTTTTGTTTCTCAGGAAAATACTAAAAAACAAATCTCTTATGAGGATAAACAAAAACTATTATCTTTATTTAATCAAATAGAACTTAAACAATTGCAAAAGATTTTAAATGCAAGATTTGGTGGTATGAAATATGTTTTTGAATATTATCGAGGATTAAATTATTTGCGGATACCGTATAAATCTGAAATCTCTGTGTACGATTTTTTATACATGGTTCCGAATGAAATAAGTAGATTTGGTATTGAAAAAGTTCTCCTTCGTTTAGAATTGGATAGATATAATCGTACATTAAGACCGGAAGAAGAAGTTGAAATATATTATTCAAGTGATATTTCGTCAAAAAATAAAGAAAATAACATGGATTCCATTATTAATGATGAAATTGCTAGACTAAATAGTGTAATTGAAAAATCAAAAATAAAAAAAGAAAAAAATAAAGCAAAAATCACAAAAGATCAGAAAAACAATTTGTATAATGAAGGTTCGATGAATCCTATTAAAATTGATAAATACGTTAGTGTTACGAACCGTAATATATCATTAGTAAAAAAGTTGAAAAAATTGTATGCTAACAGATGTCAAATTTGTGGTGAAAAAGTTCAAGTTGGAATTCATGAATACATGTCAGAAGTACATCATATTAGACCATTAGGGAAACATAAGGGTTCTGATACAGTAGACAATATGATTGTAGTTTGTCCTAATCATCATGCCATGTTTGATCGAGGAGCTATAACGTTTGATTCTAGAACTATGAGAATATCCCATGTTGATCCTAATAATCGGCTAAATATGAGAAAGATATCTTTGCAGCATACAGTAAACCAAGAAAATATAAATTATCATAATAGCAATATATTTAAAAGGGGAGATTAAATGGGAGATATAGTTCAAAAAAAAATCACAAATTTTTTCATCAAAGTACCTACTAATGTTGTAAGAAATGACGGATATGAACTAAAAAACGGAGCGTTTGTATTATATGTCAATTTAGTTTGGAACTATTTTATTAATAAATCTACTAATAAATCAGAGTTAATCCTAGACCATAAAAGCATAATGCTTAATTGTAAAATAAGTGATACTCGTACATTTAAAAGACGATTAAATGAATTGTATAACGCTGATCTTATAAAAAATGAAATAACAAGGGTTCCTCCAAGAGGTACAATTGTTATACATTTTAATGAAGAAAAGTACCTCAAAGAATGTGAGAAAAATTTTACTAAGGTGGGTAGATCTATTCTTACATACTATAAGAATGGTCAGATTGATGACTACTCACTGCGTCAGATTTTTTACTATATGAGTCATATTAATCGGAAAACTGGTAATGATTATTGTTTCGTTTCTTTTGAAACACTATCGGATAGATTGATGGTATCAAAAGACAAAATATCAGAAGCTAATGAGATGTTAGAAAAAGCTAAATTAATCAAAATTAAAAAGCACAAATTAGCACCAACATCTGAGTATGATGAATTTGACGCTCTTGTATATGATCGATACCAGAACCATTATTATGTGGATAAATCGATGTTCTAAAAACATTGGTTAAAAGGGAGTTTTGTCTAAGTCTTCTTTATGCAGAATAAAAAAATGAAAATGCAGAATAAACGAGGAAGAAATGCAGAAGTTATATTAAAGATACATAAAGATACATAATAAGATACATAATAAGATACAGTATTTGCACGTTCAATTTTCATCAAAATTGACCATTTGAAAATGAACACTAAACTGTTACGTTTACATTTACATATTTTTAAACTTTTCCATGTATATATCTAATCTATTAAAT